>DAOQWI010000012.1:10201-35942 GCA_035342015.1 Candidatus Ozemibacteraceae bacterium
CTTTTTCTTCTTCAGGGTAATGGCGATTGAAGAGTTCACCGGGTTGATGGAGAAACATGCAGTTCTGTTGCGACAGAGAACTGGAAGAGTTAGTGAACCTGATTCTGTAAGTCTTAATTTATGCCATAAAAAAGAATGCCCGGTAATAAACCGGACATTTCTATCGAACTATGATCGCCAAAATGGCTAACAATGCTGTTACAGCAAAATTTACGGCTGAACGAACCTGAGAAAGTCTGAAAAAATGCGGTTGATATATTCCATGGCGGCCGCCACCAGATCACGAATCTTTTCGATCACCGCTTCAGAGTTTTCATTCGATGAAGCGTTTGAAGTATCAGAAACTTCAGAACCGGCATCTTCATTGGCAGCAGCGTCATCGTCACTTTCTTCAACAACATTCTGATCGTCTGATTCTTCGTAGGTTTCGTCTTCTTCAGCACCTTCAACGTCTTCTTCGTCCTGGTCAGGAATCAGGCCATCATCGGGCAGACTTTCGCCGTCATCAGCCGGATCGACAAAAATCTGGCCAGGGTTGGCTTCTGTTTCTGGTTGTTGCTGGTCTTTATCATCGTCGACCGGCGGCGTATTTTTCGGTTCGTCTTTCGGCTCGTTTTTGGGTTCTTTGTCTGGCTTTTCCTGAGTTTCTTTTTTGACCTTGTGTTTAAAGGTGCGCTCATGTTTTTTGGCATATTTGCCGGTTTTGCCGTTAAAGGTGCGAACCACGGCTTTTTCGGGTGACAGTTTGATAATGCGCATCCAGGCTGAATCGTCCTGCACCGCCGGCACATGAATGTTGGTAATGTGATCGACCTTGTTCACTTTCGCCGAAAAGTTGCTTGAAGAAGGCCCCATGTGAATATGCCCCGAAACCCAGAGAAACGCCTGCGGATTTTTTTTGAGAATTTTGCGGATTTTTGCAGCCGGCTGCGCAGTTGCCTGCGGCAGCGGCAGCCCGCCTTTTCTGACATAACTTCCGAGCAACGGACCATGGCAAAAGATTATGGTTGGAGTATCGGGGTTTTCTTTAAGAGTTTTCTGCAGAAATTCAAGGGTTGTATCAGACAGCCGCACCAGGCTTTTAGCGTCGAGCGCGTCATTCGGCAAAAATACCAGCAGGTGCCCACCCATCTTTTTTGTGTATCTGATCGCCTTCTGTTTAAGAAGTTTGCGGAAACGCTCGAGCTTGGCCTTGCGTTCTGCCGGTGTCGTGCGCAGTTTCGGGTTTTTGGCGTTTTTGTCAGGATTGTAATAATCCTTATACATGATGTCATGGTTGCCGGTTACGGCCAAAACCGGCTTTTTCAGTGTATTCAGGGTTTTCAGCAGAAAAGAATATTCGTTCGGCGAACCGATTTTTTCGACCGAGTCGCCGGTAAGAACCAGAGCTGATAAGTCTTTGAGGTCGTTAATGGCTTTAAAAGCCGAAACAAGACTGGCATGGTTCCAGTTTCTTGCATGTAGATCACTCATAACTGCAATCGAAGTGCTTTTAAGCGAATCATCAGCGGCATTTTTATCGAGCTGCGGTTTGCTGAAAAGAGCTTCACCGCTGTCGAGTGAACTGCCCTGCTGAATGTTTACCTTTTCATCGGCAGCAAAAGGGTTAACCGCTTCGGCCGGCAGGCAGCCAATAACGACCAGAAAAAGAAAAACCAGCAATGACCATCGCAACTGTTTGCCCGGGTTCATAAAAAACTCCTGAACTTTCCAGAAAATCGTACACTACAAGTATACTCCACAAAATTCAGGAAGTTTTATTGATTACCGCACAAAACAGAGCAACTGCATTAAACTTCCGGATGCCGGCTCCAGGCCAGGAATGGCGAAACCTGATTGCGCCATTGCCGACTCCAGTTAACTGTTTAAGCTACCTCGCAAACCGCTGCCCGCGTCGCGGGCACAAAATCTGTGAGCGCAGGCTTTACCGGGATGACCTGCAGTTTATCTGTTCTTGAATTTAGGTCTTGTCTCAAAAATAATAATAAATGCTGCGGTAATCAGAAGACTTTTCTCCCAGGGCTTCGAGTTTTTTGAGATAGTCGAGAATCGGTATATCGCGGTGCAGATACGACTCGCTGTTGGCGATGAACTTTTCCCAGGGGTGAAATTCGTAAACCCGTCGGCCATCGGGCAGAATCGTCAGCAGCAGATGATTCTGCTCAGCCCTGAGGTAATTTTTGCCGAGACCCGGCACGTTATAAACCGGCTCGTCGGTGCGCGATAAACCCGGCAACAGGCGGGCTTCCTCTTTCGCTTCCTGCTGCAGGCGGGCAAGCGGCACCCGGTAAAAATCGGTTTCTTCTTTACCCTTGGCATTAAAAGTGTAGTAGGGCTCGACCCCGATCAGGCGCAACCATCTTCGCAGCGCACTCACCTCAAAACGGCGACAGTTCTGAATCGTAAACACCGTCTGGTTGTAACAGCTCATGCCATAACGCCTGAACTTTTGAATGGCCAGCATTGCCTCGGGAGTAATCTCACAGCTGTGCTCAAAATGCGTTACAATCGCTATCTCCCGCTTGCCAGGCTCATGGAAACTGGCAATCATGGCAGCAAGTTCATCGGTAATTCTCTGAGGCAACGCCACCGGGGTGCGGGTGCCAATGCGTATACGCACGATGCTGCCGATCGCCGAGAGTTTTTCGAGTACATATCTGATGTTGGTATCACTCATTACCAGCGGGTCACCACCGGTCAGAAGCACTTCGTTAACCGCCGGATTAGCGGCTATCCAGGCAATCGCCGCATCGATCTTTTCGCGCGGTGCCAGAGCACCGGGGGCCCAGGCGTCGTCAATTTCCCAGTTGCGCTGGCAGTAAACACATATCTGACTGCAGGTGTTGTAAGGCTTAAAAACAACAATCCGCGGATACCGGCGGGTTATCAGATCAATCGGTGACGTATCGCCTTCGCGCATAAAGTCAAGGTTAGTGACGCAATCACCCTGATTTTTCTGAACCGCTTCGACGTAACTGGCCGGCGGAATTACCTGCGTGCGAACCGGCATGTCATAATGGCTGCCTGAAGAATAATCGAACAAAGAAACATAGTATGGGGTGATACCAAACGGAATACCACTTTTTTTGGCCATATCAATCGACCGGCGCTCTGATTCAGAAAGTTCGACGAGTTTGCCGAGTGTCTCTGTATCACGCACAATATGTCGCAGCTGCCATTGATAATCGGCAAATTCATGGTCGCTGCAGTTGAAAAATCGCATAATGCGGCGGCGATTATCTTCTCTCTGTTTTATAATCTCAGGTTCAAGACCGCATCTGTATTTTGCAATAATGGCATCAGAGGTAGAGCACAGTTCGTTGAGAGATTCAGAGCGGGCTATTGCCGCTTCTCTGCCCTTCTTTTTCGATTTTTTCAATGGTTCATAAATGCCGGCGCGGCCGACAATACCTCTGAAAATCCGGTAAAGATCTTCGAGAAAGGCATCTGAAAGGTCAGGCGGCAAATCACGCCTATTGTTGTGGGCAAGATCGAAAAGAACTTTAACCAGATCGAAGCCGGCTATTTTAGATGATCTCCGGCTCAAAAACTGCCTGAAAGCCCGCACACAGTTCAAGCGCAGTGCGAACTGCAATCCGCTGATCAGCAAAAATTCATCGTCATCGTTTTCTTCAATCATGCGGCGGGTCTCGGCCAGCAGAAGCTCGCGTGCGACCTGGTAATCAGACGAAGAAACAAGAATTTCGGTAAAAGCCGGCACCGTCGCCATAAGCTTTTCTACACGTTTTTGACTATACATTCTTCCCCCTGGTGGCGAATTTAAGTCAAAAGATCCGATTTTATATGCTTTATTTTAATAGTAACCATTTTTTACGCATTTTCAATGTTTTTCTTGATAAATCTTCATTTATTACAACAACCCACAAAAAAATAATTCCCCTTAAATACCCTCACCTGGCAGCAATGTCTAATCATGCGACGACGCCTATTGCCAGCTGTGTCGGCTGCCAGCTCCGCCACAATAAATTCGGTACTTTTTATGCGCCTGTATAGAATTTTTAACGAACTGCTGTGTAAAAAACAGCCGATTTTCAGCAATTACCGCCGGGGAACCAACCCGATCAACCGCCGGCAATTAAAAAAAACATCAGATCCCTGAGCTTGTATAAAAACCGTGTCTGCACTCATTCTGCCAAAACAAAGCAATCGCACAAAAATGCTCATATGCTCATCAGAACACAATTGCCCGTAATCTCTGGGACATGAATGCGGGACAGATACGCAATTCGTCATTCCTGGCGCAGAACCGGAATCCGGAAGTTTAATGCGATTTTCCTGACTATCAAAACAAACATTGCCACAGACACCCGGATTGTATAATTTCAATAATATGGGGGAATAGATAAAGAATATCTGTCGGAAAACTTTCACTTTCCGTTCTGTGAATGCATATCATATAAAGCCTTGTAAAAAAGAGTTTTTCAAAGGAGAAAAGCCATGAAAAGCCACGGAATCAAATTGATTTGCCTTCTTATAATTTTCTGCCAGCTGAGTGAAGTTTTTGCCGCGGCTCCGCTGGTCATTCCGGCCGGCACTCTGGTGCGCCTCAATCTTGAAGAAAGCCTGTCGACACGCAGCAGCAAAACCGGTGAAATGGTCAGATTTACCGTTGTCGAAGAGATAAAAATCGGCAGACGCACAATAGTCAAAAAAGGTGCAACAGCGCGAGCCCAACTCGAAAAGGTGAGAAGGCCGGGCAATTTTGGCCGCAACGGCAGTCTTAAGCTGCGCTATCTGACGGTTACCGCAGCTAACGGCAAAGAACTGCCGATTACCCTCGGCGAAAAGTCAGTTAAAACCAATGAACAGATGGGTCTGGCGGCCGGAGCCTCGCTCGGCGGCTACATGCTCCTCGGCCCAATTGGCCTGATCGGCGGCACCTTCGTCAGGGGCAAGCATATAGATATACCAAAAGATACACAGCTGATCGTTGAAATCGCCAAAGACAGCACATTCTGAAAATTCTCGCACCTTGTAAAAGCGTATTGAACATTTCTCACCTGTCCAACAGCGCGTCTTGTCAAAAAGTTATACTTGTCTGCCATTCTCTCAGAGCTTCCACTCGGGCAAACAGGTGGAGCAACTCCCGCATGGAACCCCAGGGCAAACGCACTAAAATGCCTGTGTCCCTCATCAGAACTAGATTCCCGCCTTCGCGGGAATGACGAATATAAATTGCGTCATTCCGGGCGTAGACCCGGAATCCAGAAGTTTAATGCGTTTGCCCTGCATGGAACCCGCAACCAAGCAATGACGCAATAGTTGCCTGTCTGTAATTATACTTATTCCCTGTCGATCAGGCCGGTATCTGGTGACTCTTCCCTTACTTCCGCGCCTGTTGAGGATGCGCAAGCGGCAGCATCAGCCTGGCGGCGGGCAAGATCGAGATCAAGCAGTTCGTCGTAAATCGGCTTGTTATGGGCAAATTCCGGAACTGCGTAAGCCATGATCGAAACGATCATCAATGGCAGCAGCAGCAGGAATTCGTTGGTCATTTCCATGATCAGCACGGTACCGGTCAGCGGACCGCGCACAACTGCCGAAAACATACCGGCCATGCCAAGCACCAGAAAAATCATCGGGTCAAAGCGACCGGGATCGACCCAGTTGACCAGATGCTGAAAAATGCCGCCGCAGAGAGCTCCAAGCAACAGAATCGGCGCAAAAATACCGCCCGGAGCACCGGTGTTGTAGCTGAGCAGTGTCAGAAGAAAACGCGCCAGCAGAAATATTGCCAGAAGTTTCAGCGGATAACGCCAGAGAAAAACGTTTTCGGTCAGGCGGTGACCGGTGCCGAGCAGATCAGGAAAATAGTAGCCGGTAAAACCGAACAACACCCCAAGAAGAATACCAAGTAACAGCCTGAATGGGCCAAAAACACGCAATGACCTTATCAGCAGCAGATTGAATGCCAGCCCGACAAAGCCAATGGCCACACCAAAAAGAACCGACCATAAAACCAGACGCATGTCGGGGTAATCAACCAGACGCAGCTGAAAAATCGGGCTCTGACCCAGAATCAGTCGACAGACAAGATTGGCGGAGATGGTTGCCGAAAAAGCCACCACCAGACTGAAGCGGTCAAGCTTCTGCTGCAGTTCTTCAATGATGAACAACAGACCGGCAAGTGGCGCATTGAAAGCCGAAGCCAGCCCCGCTCCCGCTCCGGCACAGAGCATAAGCACCCTTTCCTGATGGTTTGATTTGAAGATTCTGGCACAGATATCCCCAACTGCGCTGCCCATCTGCACGGTCGGGCCTTCTCGACCGAGCGCAAGTCCGGCGCCAATGCCGATGATGCCGCCAAAAAATTTGACCAGCAGTACCGGAACCGCCCTGAATTCAAAGCCTTCCTTAAGGACGCCCTTTAAATGGGGAATGCCGCTGCCGGAGGCTTCTGGTGCCCATTTTTTCAAAGCAATAAGAATTGCTGCCATGGCAACCGCAAAGACCAGAGACGGCATCAACGCATGCTGCATTCGCAACATACCGAGCAGAATCACCCTTATGTGTTCTGCCTGTTCGAGACCGATTCTGAACATAACCGCGACCAGCCCGGAAAGGACACCTAGCAGAACTGATTTGGCAGCCAGTCGACGCCTTGTGAGAAAGCATTTTAAGTGTTGTTCGTTTTCCATGGCACTTTCTATAACATTATCGATTTATAAAATAAAAATCTGTTCAGAAACGTTTTGACAGTTCAATCTTTTGCCGGATTTGAATTACCAGATTTTTCGTCATTCCAGTTTTCAACCAGAAAGTTTACTGGCGGGAATCTTATCGATAACAGTTTGGTTAAGCCGATTGTAACAACGTATTTTACTATCGGCCAGTTTGCCTGCTTTCGATCTGCAGCACCAATAATACTCTCATCCTGTCATTTTGCAAGCATCCGCTAAGCTTCAGAAGCAACCGCATTAAAGTTCCGGATTCCAGTTCCAAGGCCGGAATGACGAATGCTGATTGCATCATCCCGGCGCAGGGCTCCATCGATTTATTCAGATTTTTTAATAATTCAGTAAAAAGTGGTCTTTATCTGGAGCTTACTGCGTGATGTGTTGCGCATCGAACTGTTTCAGCCAGCAGGCCGGAATCTTATTCTGATAAGTTACAGAAGTATTTTGCTGCAATTGCCCCGGTAACACTTCAGGGTAAAACTTTGACAAAATTCAAATGATCATTTAAATTAAATATTTGATTGAGACTTTTTTCCGGGAGAATAATATGCGCGGCAAAAAACCTGAAAAAACCAGCCAGCTCAGAGAAGTCAAAAAACTCAAAGGCTCCAGCCAAACCCGGCGGGCGCAACCCGCAGAACAAGCCACAGATAAAACAACGTCTCAGGCCTCTGACGCTTCTAAAACCGTTAAAATCACTCAAATATCTGATACTGATCAAGCGGCACAGGTTGCTCAAACTTCTCTAAATAATCAAGCTGATCAAGTCGTGCAGGTTGCCCAAACCTCTCGCGCTGCCCGGGCAACTTATAACGGTTTTGCCGACGACAACAAAGGTCTGGCAACCAGGCCTGCTTCAGAAACCGGAACAAACAAAAAGAAATCCACACACGATCTTCTGCTCGAATGCGCTGGGCAGCTCTTTGCCGAGCACGGTTACAGCGGCACCAGCATCAAGATGATCGCCGATGCTTCAAATCAAAACATTGCCGCCGTCAACTATCACTTCGGAACCAAACAGAATCTCTTTATCTGCGCGTTAAAGCATGTTATGAGCCACATCATGCAGCCGGTTGAAACCGAAGCGGATGACTCAAAAGAGATTCTGGCAGTCAGACTGCGCATTTTCATTCATGATCGCTGCATGTTTCTGCTGAGCGGCAAAGCGCCGGCCTGGTATGGCAAACTCATTGTCAGAGCCGGCTTTGAAATTCCGTTCGCCGCAGATCAGAAAAGTATCGAGGTTTTCAAACCCGACTTCGAATTTCTCGAAAACCTGGCTGTCAGAATCAAAAAGGGCGTTGACCCGGCCAAAGCAAAGAGGTGGGCTTACTCAGTGGTCGGCCAGATTTTCTTTTATGTTTTCGGGCGCGACATGATCAAAATCGCCAACCCTGACACCAGCTTCGATATCCGCAGTGTTAACGCCATTTCTGAACACATATATGAACTGTCGCTGGAATGGCTGCTGCACGAACAACCCCCAAAACCTCTTAAAAAGTCACCTGAAGGCAAAAAACCGGCAGGTCAGCGGAAACCGCGGGCAAAGTCAATTGCTGCCAACAGAATCTGAAAGTCGCCCTGATTCCAGCCGGAAAGAATCGCTTATTCCCGGAAACCAGCCGGGGTTACCTGAAATAAATTTAAAATCGCGGATTGCGAGGCCAATAATATGAAATCTACCAGATCAACAAATTTCCTTCTGACCGCAGCCCTTTTCGTTATTGTTTTTGCCGCTGGCACACAGAGTATCGAGGCGCAGCCGCTCGCGGTTACCACTACTCCGGTCACGGCCCGCACTTTTTCAGAAACGCTGCGGGTGCAGGGTAACGTCGATTCTGCAAGCATTGCCCGTGTTTCACCGCGGATTCCCGGACCAATCGAAGCGATTTTTGTTAAAGAAGGTGACGCGGTAGAAGCCAACAAGACCCGCCTGTTTGTCATAGATCCGGTAAAGCTCGAAAAAAATCTTGAAATCAGGCGTCAGGAACTGACGATCGCAAAACTCGCAATAAAAGAAAAAGAAGCACGGCTCAAACAGGCAGAAGCCGATCTGGAAAAGTCAAAGCAGGACGCGAACCGCTCACGCCTGCTATGGGAAGACAATTCGACCAGCCAGGACAACTACGAAAAAGCGATGCTGAAGCTCAAGGTCAGCGAAGCCACGATCGAACACATCAAAACCCTGATCGCACTCGACCAGGAACAGCTGAAAAAGGCTGAGCTGGCGCTCGTTATCGCCGAAAAAGACTTTGCCGATTCGACGGTTCTCGCCCCCATTTCGGGACGAATTTCGCAGAAACTGCAGGAACCGGGTGAGATGGCTGCTCCGGGCAAACCGATTCTGCTGATCAAAGACCCTGACAATATCGAGATTTCGGCCTATCTGCCGGCAGAATACTATCACCGGGTCGAAAAGGGCCAGACAAAGGCAGGCATAAAATCTTATTCCGGGGCGGAGATTAAAACGGTCGTATCTTTTAAAAGCCCCGAAATCAGCACTGAATTAAGAACCTTCCAGATCAAATGTCAGGTTTCAGACCCGAACAAACTGCTGGTGCCCGGGGCGCTTGCCGAAATCACAATTCTGCTGGCAGAGAAAAACGGTCTGGCTGTGCCGGCCGCCACAATTCTCAACCGCGACAACGGCAAAGCCATTTTTCGGGTCGAAGAGAACCGGGCCCGCATGATTATGGTAACCACCGGCCTCGAAAATGAGGGTTTCTATGAGGTTACAGCAATTAATCAGGCTGACAGTCTCAAGCAGGGCGACCTGATAATAAGTGGCGGCCAGCACCTGATAAATGACGGTCAGCAGGTTCAGATGCAGACAAATGAAAGTGGAGCCGCAAAATGAATCTGATCAGTCTGTCTGTCAGACGCTGGGTTGCGGTCATCTGCCTGATGCTGGCCATCACAGGCCTCGGAATCAACTCATACCGCAAACTGCCGCTTGAGGAACTTCCAAAAACTGATATGCCGTATATAACGGTCGTTACCGTCTACCCGGGCGCCTCGCCGGAAGAAATAGAAACCGATGTTGCCAAACGCATAGAAGATGCGGTCGGCAGTATCGACGGCCTGAAAAACCTGACTTCATCATGCATGGAAAACGCCTGTCAGACTTTTCTCGAATTTCATATCGGCACCAGCGTCGACCTGGCGGCCAATGACGTTCGCGACAAGCTCGATCTTATTCTGCGCGATTTTCCCGAGGGGGTTGAAAAGCCACGGGTTCTTAAATACGATATCAACGCGCAGCCGATCATCAATCTCGCAATTACCGGAAATAGGCCGATCGACGAAATTTTTGACTACGCCGATAACGAATTCAGGGATTTTCTGGCTACTGTACCCGGGGTTGCCGAAATCAAACTTACCGGCGGTGCCCGTCGTGAGCTGCAGATTCTGCTCGACCGTGAAAAGCTTGCCGCCAGAGGCCTGACCAGTCTTGACATTGCCGGAGCAATACGCAAGGAAGTGAAGCTGATACCGGCCGGCCGTATCAGACACGATGGTTCTGAATACGCGGTCAAATTCGATGCGGATTTTCGCAACTTCAAAGAACTGGCCGATCTCGAAATTGCCAACCGGAATGGTCAGAGATGCTATCTGCGCGACATTGGCGAAATCAGCATGGCCAGTGAAGAACGTCGCCAGGCAGCCAGCATCGATGGCCGGCAGTGCATCGCCGCTCAGATAATAAAAAGGGCTGACGCCAATGCGGTCGAGGTTGTAAATCAGGTCAAAAAAAGCATCGAGAGTTTAAAAAGCCGTTTACCCGGTGGTATCGAAATTGTCTGGGTCGCCGATTCGGGTGCTTACGTTCAGGCATCTGCCGACAACGCAGTCGACAACATCTGGCAGGGAATTCTGCTGACCGCGATTCTGATGTTTTTCTTTCTTTACAATTTCAGCTCGACGATTACGGTAGCCATTACCATGCCGCTCACGGTCATTGCCGGCATCTGTTTCATCGCACTGATGAATTACAGCCTCAACACGGTGACTTTGATGTCGCTTGGTCTTTCGGTCGGCATACTCGTTACCAATGCCATCGTTGTTCTCGAAAGCATTGTTGCAAAAATTGCGGCGGGTCAGAACAGTGAAACTGCCGCAATTGAAGGCAGCAGTGAGATTGTGGCGGCCGTAATTGCAAGTGCCGGCACCAATATCGTCGTTCTTTTTCCGATCAGCCTGATGAAAGGGCAGATAGGGCAGTTTTTCATTCCGTTTGCACTGACCATGGTCGGAGTTACCGCCATTTCGCTGTTTTTATCGTTCACGCTGACGCCGGCGCTCGCCGCCAGAATTATCAAACCCGCCAGCGATAAGGATTCGCCGCTCAAGAGGCTCGAAAAATTCTGGAACCACAATTTTGCCCGTTTTACCTCGTCAGTTGTCGGTATAGTCAGAATGCTCGCCGCGAAACGCTGGCGGGCCGCCACATTTATTTTGTTTACAATGCTGCTGCTCGGGCATGCCCTGTATATTGTTCCGGCGGTTGGCTTTGCATTTCTGCCGGTGTCTGATCGCGGTGAAATAATTGTTAAACTTGAATTTCCGACAACCTTTTCTCTGGCAGCAACCATTGAAAATACTCGATTAATCGAACAGACACTCGCTGACGTGCCTGAACTGAAGCACCGGCTGACAACTGTCGGAAAAATCGACGGCACGGTTGGACAGACTTCTGAGGGCGTCTATCTGGCGCAGATATTCTGCAAATTCGGCGAAAAGAATCAGCGCACGACCGATATTCACAGTCTTCGCCGCATGGTCACAGAGCGGCTCGCTAAAATCTCTGATGTCATGGTCAGCACAACTCTGCCAGATCAGACTGGTGCCGGTGCTGAGCTCAAGCTGGTAATCAACGGCAATGACTTTGCAGTTCTCAACGCTATTGTCACCGATCTTGCCGCCAGGGCCAGACAAACCGGCTGGCTTGAAGAAATCGACACTTCGGTGCGTGCCGGCAAGAATGAACTGCGGATTAAGCCACAGCGCGCTGTCCTTGGCGATCTCAAAGTTCCGGCAACGCAATTGGGTATGGCTCTAAGAACCAACCTCGAAGGGGCAAAAGCCGGTATTTTCAAAAGTGAGGCGCGCTCTTACGACATTCGCGTCAAACTCAGCGAAAAGGAAGGTTTGAACCAGATCAACGAACTCGAAATGCCCGGCCCGGTTGGTCACCCGGTCATTCTGCGAAACTTTGCCAGCATCGAGCAAAAACAGGCGCCGGTTCTGATTACCAGGCGCAACAAGAGCCGCGTTGTGATGTTTTACGCCAACCCGGCCCGTGGCACTCCATTAGGGCGCGCTGCTGATCAGCTCATCAGATTGATTACCGCCGAAAAACCTTTGCCGGCCGGTTATTCGCACGCATTTTTCGGAAAAGTCGAAGCCATGCACGAGGGCATGGCTGACTTTGTCGAAGTCGGCATCATCGCTTTCTTTCTTACATATCTGCTGCTGGCCGCCATTCTGAACTCTTTCACCCGGCCGCTTATCATTCTTGTGACCATTCCGCTCGGTCTGATCGGCTGTATATGGGCTCTGTATCTTGCCGGCGAACCTATTTCGATGATGGTGCTGCTTGGCGGCGTCATGCTGATCGGTATTGTCGTCAACAATGCCATTCTCATCATGGATCGGGTTCAACTCAATCTTGAAGCAGGGCTAAGCCCGCACCAGGCAATGTTTTCGGCCATAGAAAACGAACTGCGGGCAATTTCCATGATTACCCTGGCTGCAGTGGCAGGCATGCTGCCGATGGCACTCGACAACAGCCTGGGCAGCGAACTGCGCAGTGGTATCGGCATGGCCTCAATCGGTGGGATAGCTATTTCTGCGGTGTTGACGATGTTGGTGATTCCGGTTTTTTACTGCCTGACCAACCCCGAACACAAGTCTTAAAAGCGATTAAAGTTAATTCAGGCGCGCAGAGATGTGATGGCGCGATGCAGGGCTTCCATGGCCGGCTTAACTTCAGTCTTGTCGACGGCATAGCTGAGCCTGATATGGTCATGCTGGTCGACAACCGGCACAATATTGCCAAGGGTGCGCGCAAAGGTTGCAGCCAGTTGACTGTTACCGGCAAGTCCACAACCAACAAGGGTTATCGTGGTGAGGTTGGCAAAGCATTCGACCTCATCGGCATTAAGTCTGGCGGCGTGTTCCCAACAGAAGGGAATAGCTGAAAAAGCGTCGCTGCGTCTGAAGCCAAGGCGAAAGCTTCCCTTCAACTCGTTATAAGGCTTGAACTGTTGAATCGATGGCTTGAAAGGCTGGTTCTTCAGGTCTTCAAGCAGAACCGTGTCTGGCTGGCCAACACCGTGTAAGCGCATATAAACAAGCTTACTGTCGCAGGTTATGCTCTTGACCGCGACCTGATCGTCACCATCTGGGCCAACAACGCTACCTTCGGCATTTGAAAAGCTTGAGCGCACATGAATACGTATCTGGCAGTCGCGGGCGCTTGAAATAGCACGCGGGTGGAGAATGCCATTGCCAAACTTTGCCAGCATAAGCATTTCATCATAACTGAGATGCCAGACCTTATGTGCATCAGGAATAATGCGTGGATCGGCTGTATAAATGCCGTCTTCATCGGTGTATTTTTCGCAGACCTTCTGGCCGAGTTCGCGTGCCAGAATGACAGCGGTGAGGTCAGACCCGCCGCGACCGAGAGTTGTGAGATCACCGTCGCCGGTAATGCCCTGAAAACCGGCAATTACTGCCACAGCGCCCGGTTCGAGAAACTCAGCCAACTGTCTGGCCCTTCCGATGCTGACAATATTGTAGTCTTCTCCCTGCATTTCTGAGAAAAGCTGCAGATTGAAAGCGTTGAAAGAGCGTGAACGCACGCCCAGATCTTTGAGAGCTGCGGCGGCAAGAGAAGCGCTGACCATTTCTCCGGTCGCCATTATATGATCGAGCTCGCGCCTCTCCGGCACTGGTGTAACCTTGCCCATCAGCGAAATCAGGTCATCGGTGGTATCGCCCATCGCCGACACTACGACAACCATGCGGTGACCGCGCCTGGCCTTTTCGGCAATGCGCTCGGCAACCTTCTTTATGCGCTCGACTGAGCCCATAGATGAACCGCCAAACTTTTGTACAAGAACTTCGCCATTGGCAAACATGGGTTTCAGGCCTGCCTTATGTAACGGAAACAGGCTTTCAGACCTGCCAGCTTAACATGGCCGGCAATCTGCCCGAGCGCTTTTTCAAGACAGTCACGGGTAGTGCGACTGGTGATGAGGATGACCGCGTACCCCGCAGTATCAGAGGTTTCTCGTGAAACGGCAACGGCAGTCTGATGAATTTTTTCGATCTCTATATCATTGCGATTAAGCATCTGCAGCAGTTGCGCCATGGTATCGGTAAGGTTAACGATATTGAAGCGCAGATAAAAATGGTCGGCAAAGGGCTCAATATGGTCAGGAGACGTCAGTTCAGTCGCTTTGATGGGGCATTCATCATAAAGATCAGATAAAATACCGCGCACCTGAATTTCGGGTGAAGTGCCTGGGCATGTGTAAGCCTGAGTCAGTCCGTCGGTAGTGCGAACATAGATCATTTCTGAACCGCCACGAACCTGAGCCAGAAGATATCTTGTCGGAATCATGCATGGCTCCACAATAGCCATTACTGAGCCTTCCTGATGCCTGGCAATGCCGAGCAGTCTGATTGAAAAGCCTAATTCTGCAGCAATTCTGACATCGTCGAGAGATAAAGTGCTTATTCCGGCGGTGAATATATCTTCTGGCCGCAGTATACGCCCGAAAATACTGGCAATCTGTAATACCAGACGATTTCTGCTGACCATTCCATGCAGGTTCTGACTTGGGTTACCACCGGCCAGTTTTTCCCACTGGGCTTCGTGAATCGCCTGTTCAAGGGTTTTGCCCTCTTTTTCCATGCGCGACAGCACAAAACTGGTGACTGAATCATTCTGCACCATTATCTTCTCAGGCTTTGCAACAGCATATTCGGAGCAGATTATGCGTTGGAACGGAAAAGTGCCGCCAATGGCGGCACTGTAAAAAGTCTGGCGGTGTTTACCCTCAAGTAGACGCCTGATAGCCAACTCAGCATCGGTAGTGATGATGTTTTCAGGCAGTTTTTTTACATGGCTGCCACCGACAAAATGAATACCGGTTTGAACAGCAGCAAAAAAGTCACCTGAATCGAGAGCCATCCATGGTTTCTCGGCATTTTCACGGCCAAGCACCGGAAATTTAAGCGCTTCTTCACGCCCGAGACTGCTGAGAATTTCCTGTAATCGGCGTTTCCACTCCGGCAGGTTGATGAACCCGGCGCTTTTCATTTCAGCCGTGAACTCCTTCACCTGTCGCGTTCTCGACAGCTTCCATGAAGGCTTCGGAAAGGGTCGGGTGCGGGTGGATCATGCGACTGAAAGCGTGGTGGTCGATTCCGAACTGCGACATCATCGTGGCTTCATTAATGATATTGCTCGCTTCAGGGCCCCAGATGACTGCGCCGAGAAGTTTGCCATCGTTGCCAATGAGAGTCTTGATCTGCCCATCACCCTCGCCGGCGGTAAGTGCTTTACCATTGGCCGAAAACAGACTGCGGCCGGTCTTGTATTCAATGCCCTTTTCTTTCAGGGCATCTTCGCTCTGGCCGACCCAGGCAATTTCGGGGTGCGTGTAAACGCACGACGGAACGAGTGAATAATCGGCCGCCACTTTTTCGCCCTGCCATTGGGCAGCAAGGATCATGGCATCGTAAGAGGCTTTGTGAGCAAGCATCGGGCCTTTAATCGCGTCGCCAATCGCAAATACACCGGGTTCACTGGTCTGATAATCGTCACCGGTTTTGAGCAGACCACGTTCAGTTTCGATCTGAACATCGGTTTCATGCATAAAACTCATATTAACGCGGCGGCCGACAGCGATGAGAACCTTGTCGAATTCGCGCTCGGTGCCATCGATCACTGCGAATGCCCGGCCGTTCTTTTCGGTCAGAGAATCTACCTTTTTGCCGGTCATGATTTCCATGCCTGATTTTTTAAAAACCGGCAGCAGGCGTTTCGCCGTGGCATTGTCGAGACCCGGCAGAATCTGCGGCATCATTTCGACTACGCAGACTTTGCTGCCAAATTCAGCGAATACCTGGCCCAGCTCTATGCCTATGACGCCGCCGCCAACTACAAGAAGGCTCTGCGGAACTTCAGCAGTATTGAGCGCTTCGTTGCTTGTCCAGAAAATGCTGCGGTTAGCCGGAAAAACTGCCGGAGCAGCCGGAACAGAACCAACTGCCAGACAGATTTTGTTACCCTGAATTGATTCTTCGTAACCGGCAATTTTTATCACACGGTCTTTATAAAGTTTTCCGATGCCTTTGAACAGAGTAACGCCGCTTTTTTCGAGCATCTTGATGATGCCCTGGCGCAACTGTGCCGTGATTTTATTCTTGCGTTCAAGAACTTTTGACCAGTCAAAACCAGGGTTTTCGCAGCTGAGGCCAAAATCAGCCGCACTTTTCAGCAGATGATATGTGCGGGAAGAGGCCAGCAGAGCCTTGGTAGGTATGCAGCCCCAGTTGAGACATGTGCCGCCAAATTCACTTTCGTTATCGACGATGGCAACTTTCCAGCCTTTGCGGGCCATACGTGCTGCAAGAGGATAACCACCAGGACCGCCGCCAAGAATGATCAGGTCAAAAGTCTGCATGATTATTCTCCGATACTGATGAGAGCTGCACCCTTTTCTACGGGTTTGCCGTTCTCGATAAGAATTTTTATAACTTTTCCGGCTTTATCAGACTTTATTTCGTTCATCATCTTCATTGCTTCAACGATGCAGATGGTCTGACCGGCCTTTATCACGTCGCCTTCTTTGATGAATGGCTGTGAATCAGGCGATGGAGCTCTATAGAAAGTGCCGGTCATAGGTGAAACAACGGTTTTGGCATTATCGACAACAGCTGGTTTTTCGGCTGCCGGTGTTTTTTCTGGCTGCTTTTTGATTGCCGGCGCTTCGATATGCATCATTGGCATCGGCATAACTGCAGTCTGGGGCTGAACAATATGATGAGTTGCAACTGAGTGCTTTTTAAGACTGAGTTTAAGCTCTGAAGTTTCGAGTTCGATCTCGGCGAGACGATTTTCGCCCATGAATTTTATTATATCTACGACCTGATCGATGACCTGGCCCTGTTTATCTGTGGTAACCCTGACGGTTTTTTCTTTTGCAACTGCTTTTGGCATTTTTTTCTCCATGGTAGTGAGAGTGAGGCGAGTATACCAGATAGGCAAAACATGGGCAATAAGGTATATTTGTGTAAGTGCGGCTTTGTTTTTCGATGTCTGTTTTTGCACATTGGCTATAATTATGTTGTACATAATTAATTAAAAGACATAGTCTTATTATTCTTTAGGTTCGGTGGAAACTGTGGAAAACCCGTGTACAACTTTTCAGTTCTTGATTTGCCAATGTGGAAAAGGTTGTTGAAAGCCTTTGAAGTTTTTCACTGTTTGTTAACATATTTTTTTGTTTGTGGTTTTCCACGATTTTTCCACAGAATTTCCACATGGTTTTCCAGATTATTATCAGAACATTGATGTTAAAAAACCTTGCGGATAAGGCTTTTGTCTGCTATTATTCAACCATCCCAACAAACGCAGAATAACCCGTTTCACGTGGCTATTGCTTTCTCCGGTTATTTGAATTTGTTGTACACAAAGTTGTGAGGTCACTGTACATGATATCGTCGCTCGATACGCTCTGGAATAAAATCACCACAGAAATCCAGGCTGATGGAAGCAGTAAAAACAAGGCAAGTTCGAAGATTTTTCTCAGTTCCATCACGCCGGCAGCTATTGAAGGCGACCATCTGATAATGGAAGCCGCTAATGACTTCTGCCGCGACCTCGCCGAAAAGCGTTACGCCGATGTAATCACCCGCATTCTCAGCGGCGAAAAACCTGCTCTCAAATATCGTCTGGTTACCAAAACCGGTCGGCCGGCTGCAGTTAAACCTCAGCAGCCGACAATTCCGGCAATCAGAACCGATGACGAACCGCTTAAATCTGCTAAAACAGTTCCGGCCAAATATGACGGCATGTTTAACAGCAAATATTCTTTTGATTCTTTTGTGGTAGGCAAAAGCAACCAGTTTGCATATGCAGTCTGCCAGGCGGTAGCTAAAAATCCGGGCAGTCTCCACAACCCTGTATTCATTTATGGCGGTGTCGGCCTTGGCAAAACCCATCTGATTCAAGCGATCGGCCAGGAACTGCTTAAAAACAACCCGAAAGCCAAGATAGCCTACCTTTCTTCAGAAACTTTCACCAATGAATTTATCGATTCACTGAAAGATAAAAAAGCCGAAGCATTTCGGTCTAAATACCGCAAAATTGACCTGCTGCTGATCGATGATGTGCAGTTTTTTGCAGGTAAAGAGCAGACCCAGGAAGAATTCTTTCACACATTCAACGAACTTTTTCAGCAGAAAAAGCAGATCGTTCTAACGTCTGATTCTGCTCCGGGCAAGATTCAACGCGGTGGCGAATCACTCGAAGAACGCCTGGCCTCAAGATTTGGCATGGGTGTGGTTGTAGATATTCAGCCACCAGACCTCGAAATGCGTGCCGCCATTTTTAAAAAATTTGCCAGTCAGTCGATGGTCGAAGTATCAGACGAGATCATCATGTATCTGGCTCAGAATGTTGTATCACACATTCGAGATATCGAAGGTGCCTTCAACAGCGTTCTCGCCTTTGCAGGCATTATGCGAAAGCCGGTCAGCAAAGACCTGGTCGACCAGGTGCTCAAAGACGTGCTGCGCGAAAATGCCGGTGGTAAGATAAGCATCCCCTGGATTCAGAAGCGCGTCGCCGAGTTTTACGACATCTCTGAAGACGAATTGACCGGGAAAAGGCGCTCGCAGAATCTCGTGCTTCCCAGACAGGTTGCCATGCGCCTGTGTCAGATTTTTACCGATGCCTCACTCAACCAGATTGGTGACAAGTTTGGTGGCCGTGACCATACTACGGTCATGCATGCCTGCGATAAAGTTAATCGCAAGCTCAAACAGGAAAAGGCATTTGCCGAAGAATTCGAGCGCGTCAGACGCTTTGTCGACCCCGATAAGCAATAAATGTTGCCGGCCCGTTTAAAAACGCTACGAGAGGCGTTTTTAAGCTAATTTCCGACTGTTGTTACTACTTGAAAAAAAAGTCATTTTAGAGTAGTATATTACACCCTCTCTTCTTCACTGAGAGGGAATTGACTGACAACAGCCAGAGGGCCAATGGAAACCTTCAAGCAGACTGCAGTAAACCGGAGAGTCGGCGGCACTAAACCCGCAAGTTTCTCTCTGGTCAAAGCATTGTCCGGCATGCGTGAAGCTACGTTTCGCGCTTCTGAGAACCGACAGCGCTTTGTGCTGACAGCCAGAGAGCTGGTAACCCTTGGCAAACTTATCAACGCCTGGAAAGATGTTGTTGGTCTGCAGCTGGCCGCCAAAACCTGCCCGACCCGGCTGATCAAGGGCCGTCTCTATCTTGCGGTTGCTGACAGCCAGTGGATGCAGACTCTGGTGTTTCTCAAAGCCAGAATTATCGAGAAGCTTAATGGGCTTTTCCCTGAGATGAAAATCAGTGAAGTGATTGGCAAGCCGGGAGCAATACCGCCGGAAGTCGAAAAGATGGTCAAAGAGGCCACCTGGCCAGACTGGCAGACTGAAGATGAAGTGCCAATGGCAGAATTAAAGGATCAGGAATTGTCAGAACAGATGCGTCGCTGTCAGCAGAAGCTGAACGCCAGACTCAAGGGTCTTGAAGAGCGCGGCTATCAATTGTGTGTGTTGTGCCGTGCCGCTGTAACGCGCTCAAAAAATGGTGTCTGTGCGATGTGTGTTTATAAAACCCGCGAAGATAAGCTGTTAAAAACCAGGGTGCTGGTTTCAGAGATGCCCTGGCTTACTTTTGAAGAAATTTGCGAATTCGAAAGCGGCCTGACCATTGTTGAATTCGAAGCTATTCGCGCTGAATTGCTCGATGAAAGCCTGAATCTGATTCAGGAGCTGGCGGCCGACCTTTCGTTGAGCTACGATGAAGAAACAGCAGCCCGCATGCGCAAGGAAATGGTGCGCAGCATGATGCTTTTCAGCGGCTGCATGCCAGATGAAGTAGACTTTGAACATCTGCACACCCAGGAGGTGCCCGATGAACGCTGGCACGCCTACCTGGCAATCAAACCCGGAGAACCAGAATGCTGATTCATATCGGTCAGAATGAATTCGTTGATTTCAAAACCTGTGAATTGATAATAAATCTGCAGACTGTCGATGAAACCACGCGCCGGCGTGTTGTCGAGGCTCTGCCGAAGCTTGAAGATGAGGGCGAATACCGGGCGGCCATAAAAACCGTTGATGGTCGCTGGATCGGTTCGACTCTTTCCCCCGAAGCACTTGCACAACGCGGAATTTGTCACCCATTTCAGCAGGCAGAATACCTGAAGGCTGAATGGAAGATGAGTTCCCAGTATAGATATTAAAGGAGCGACGCAATGACTGATCAGGAAAACCCTGTTGTAATGCAGCAGGAACCGCCCGAAAATTTTGAGCAGCCTGCCGAACACAACCATGAAAATGGTAACGGCAATGCCGCCGAATATTCAGCGCGCAACATTAGAGTCCTTGAAGGGCTGGAAGCGGTTCGCAAGAGACCGGGCATGTATATTGGCGGCACCGGCCTCGACGGTCTGCACCACCTCGTCTGGGAAATCGTTGACAACAGTATTGACGAAGCTCTTGCAGGACATGCCAGCACCGTTCACGTAACCATGTATGAAGATGGTTCCATTTCGGTTCTCGATGATGGCCGCGGTATTCCGGTCGATGTGCATGAACAAACCGGCAAATCTGCCCTCGAAGTTATTCTTACCGTTCTTCACTCAGGCGGCAAATTCGACAAAAACAGCTATAAATACAGCGGCGGTCTTCACGGCGTCGGTATTTCGGTCGTTAACGCCCTGTCAGAATGGCTCGAAGTAACGGTCTGGCGTGATGGCAGCATCTTTCAGCAGACTTTCCGTCGCGGTGCCGTTGCCGGCCCGATGATCACCAGCGAAGGCGCCAGCCGCACCGGCACCAAGATTCGCTTTAAACCAGATGCTGAAATCTTCGAAAGCACCGAATTCAGTTTCGATATTCTTTCGAAGCGTCTGCGCGAACTGGCGTTTCTTAACCGCGGCGTCAAAATCGTTCTGCGCCAGAAGTCGACGCTCAAATGTCATCTGTTCGAATACGTCGGCGGCATTGCCAGTTTCGTCGAATTCCTCAACGAGACCAAAAATCCGCTTTTCCGTGATGTAATAAGTTTTTCCAAAGAAAAAGACGGTATCGAAATCGATGTGGCCATGTCGTATAACGACGGCTACGCCGAGCAGTTCTTTGCCTTCGTCAACAACATCAACACCATCGACGGCGGCACACATGTTGTCGGCTACAGAAACGCCCTGACCAAGGTGTTTAACCGCTATCTCAAAGAAAACCCTGACCTGCTCGGCAAAGAGAAGGGCAAGGGCAATGAAATCAAGCTCACTACAGAAGATACACGTGAAGGCCTGATTGGCGTTCTTTCAATTCGCGTGCCCGAGCCTCAGTTTGAAGGCCAGACGAAGGGCAAGCTCGGTAACCCTGAGGTCAGGGCGGTTGTTGACCAGGTTGTCAGCGATGTTCTTTATGATTATTTCGAACAGAACCCCGGTGTTGCCCGCCCGGTCATGGACAAAATTCTGACTTCGATGCGCGCCAGACTGGCCGCCCAGAAAGCCAGAGAGCTTACCCGCCGCAAAACCGCTCTCGAAGGTGGTTCTCTGCCTGGCAAGCTCGCTGACTGCTCAGAACGTGACCCGGCCAAATGCGAACTGTTCATCGTCGAAGGTAACTCAGCAGGTGGTTCGGCGAAGCAGGGCCGTGACCGGCGCACTCAGGCAATTCTGCCCCTGCGCGGCAAAATTCTCAATGTCGAAAAGACCCGTCTCGAAAGGGTTATCGGCAGCGAAACGATTCAGGACCTTATCAACGCCATCGGCACCAACGTCGGAGCCGAAGACTTCGATATCAGCAAGACCCGCTACCATAAACTGGTAATCATGACAGATGCCGACGTCGACGGTGCGCATATCAGAACTCTGCTGCTGACCTTCTTCTTCAGATATATGCCAGAACTGATTCACAAAGGCTATCTCTATATTGCCCAGCCGCCGCTTTATAAGCTGAAAAAGGGCAAGGTCGAGAAATATGCCTTCAGCGATGACGAAAAAGACAAGATCGTTCAGGAAGAATTCGGCGGCATGGACAAAGTCGTTTTGCAGCGCTACAAAGGTCTTGGTGAAATGAACCCCGAACAGCTCTGGGAAACCACCATGAACCCGGAAACCCGTCTTCTCAAAAAGGTTCGCGCCGATGACGAAACCGAAGCCGACCGCATTTTCTCGGTATTGATGGGCGACAAGGTCGAACCGCGCCGCGACTTCATTACCGTATACGCCAAACAGGTCAAAAACCTGGATATATGATTAAGGGGCTTTCATAATGGATAACATCAACGAAAATATTCCTGTCGAGGAAAATGGCGGCATCGAGACTCCTCCTCCTCCGCCACCACCACCGCCGACAGGCATCAGACATATCAATATCGAAGACGATATGAAGGCTTCGTATATCGATTATGCGATGAGCGTAATCGTCGGCCGAGCTCTGCCAGACGTCAGAGATGGCCTGAAGCCGGTTCATCGCCGCGTGCTCTACGCAATGTTCGATCAGGGCATCACCAGCAAGAAACCTTTCGTCAAATCAGCCCGCACCGTCGGGGAAGTTCTTGGTAAATATCACCCGCACGGCGACTCAGCTGTTTATGACACCCTGGTTCGCATGGCCCAGGATTTCAGCCTGCGCTACCCGCTGATCAACGGCCACGGCAACTTTGGTTCGGTCGACGGCGATGAAGCAGCGGCAATGCGTTATACCGAAGCCCGTCTCGAAGCTCTGGCAGAAGAAATGCTCAAAGACATCGAGATGGAAACGGTCGAATGGATGCCGAACTTTGACGGTTCTCTGAACGAGCCGATAGTGCTGCCCAGCAAGTTTCCGAATCTGCTGGTCAACGGTTCATCTGGTATCGCGGTTGGTATGGCGACCAACATGCCTTCTCATAACCTCGCAGAAGTCATTGACGGCCTGATTCAGTTGATCAATAACCCTGAAGTTACCATCGATGAGCTGATGCAGTATATTCCCGGCCCGGATTTCCCGACCGGCGGCATCATTATGGGCACCGATGGCATCGAATCAGCTTTTAAAACTGGTCGCGGCAGCATCGTTGTTCGCTCAGTCGTCGAAATTGAAGAATTCAACAAGGGCCGTGACCGCATCGTCGTTACTGAACTGCCTTATCAGGTCAACAAAGCCCGCCTGGTCAAATCAATTGCTGATCTGATCAAGGAAAAGAAGATCGACGGTATTACCGACCTTCGTGATGAGTCGAGCCGCGAAGGTATGCGCGTCTGCATCGAACTGCGCAAAGGCGTCAATACCGACGTCATTCTCAACCAGCTGTACAAACACACTCAGATGCAGAGCAGTTTCGGCGTAATCAACCTGGTTCTTGTCGATAACCGCCCGCTCGTTCTCAATCTCAAACAGATGATGGAACACTATGTTAACCACTGCCGCGAAGTCATTCGTCGCAGAACCGTGTTCCAGCTGCGCAAGGCCGAAGAGAAGGCCCATATTCTTGAAGGTTTGACGATCGCTCTCGATAATCTCGACGCGGTTATTGAGCTGATCAAGTCAGCTAAAGATCCGAATGAAGCCAAACAGGGCCTCATGGATACCTTCATGCTCTCTGATAAACAGTCACAGGCGATTCTCGAAATGCGCCTGCAGAGACTGACCGGCCTCGAACGCGACAAGATCATCGCCGAATACCACGACACTCTGGCTTTGATCCAGAAGCTTAAAGGCATTCTCGAATCAGACGAGAAGGTCAGAGAAATCATCAAAGAAGAACTGCTCGATATCAAAACCCGCTTTGGCGATGCCCGCCGCAGCAAGATCACCAGATCTTCAGCCGAAAAACTGAATGTCGAAGATCTGATGCAGGAAGAAGATATCATCATCACCCTGACCAAGAACGGCTATGTCAAACGCATGTCACCAAGCGTTTTCAGGCAGATCAGCCGTGGCAGCAAGGGCAGCAACGTCATGGGCGTCAAAGACGAAGATGTCGTCGAACATATGTTCCTGGCCACGACCCATTCATATCTGCTGGTATTCACCTCGATCGGTAAAGTACACTGGATCAAGGGTTACCAGATACCCGAAGGTGGCCGCCAGGCAAGTGGTCGCGCCATGGTCAACCTGCTGCAGTTCGAAGAAAACGAAACCCTCACCGCCATTCTGCCGATCAAGAAGTTCGACGATGTGCGCCGCCTGTTCATGGTAACCCGCAAAGGCATCTCGAAGATGGTCATGCTGTCAGCGTTTGCCCGACCGATGGCCCGTGGCATCATTGCGCTCAAGCTCGATGAAGGCGATGAACTGATTGGTGTAAAACCGATCAATGGTGGCGAGCAGGTGGTCATCGCGACCCGCAATGGCTATGCCATACGTTTCCCTGAGAGTGAAGTGCGCGTCATGGGCAGAACTGCCCGTGGGGTCAAGGCCATCACTTTCAGAGACAAGAACGATGAAGTTATCGGCATGGAAGTTTTCAGCCGCAAGAAAGACGACGACGGTGAACTGCATGTTGCCGTAGTTCCGTCTGTTGAGGGTGATATCACCGTGGCTGCCGAAGCAGAAGCGCCGATTGATGAGGCTGATGAAGTTATCGACGAAGTTATTGATGAAGTGATCGAAGACGAAATCATCGAAGATGCTCCTGACGGCGAAACCGCTCCGCCAGTCGAAGATGACGGCCGCTATGAAGGCAGACTTCTGACCGTTTCAGCGCTTGGTTTCGGCAAAAAGACCGACGTCAATAACTATCGCGTCACCCATCGCGGTGGCAAAGGCGTCATTAACCTCAAGATCATGGAAAAGACCGGCGAAGTTCTCGCAATAAAACGCATGTTTGAGGGCGATGAGCTGATGGTCGTCACCACCAACGGCAAGGTCGTGCGCCTGAACGCAGATTCGATAAGAAATACCGGCAGAGCTGCCTCTGGTGTTAAGTTGATAACTCTCGATGGCGATGACAGGCTGATTTCTGTAGTCAGAATTCCGTCGAAAGAAGAAGCTGCCGACTGATAAAACGAGGCTGCCTCTCTGAATAAGAGAGGCAGCCGTTTCATTTCAATTTCTGGCAAGGGTAAACAAGGGTCATGAACGAAGAAAAAGTGCCGGTCAAACGTAAACGTGTGCGGTTTTCGACAGAAATCATGTTCATTCTGTCGGTGGTATTCTGTGTGGCTCTGTCAATAACCTATCTGGTCCGCTACAACAACATTCGCACACTGCTGCAGCGCGAAGCTGAACTGCGTGAGCGTATCGAAGCACTCGAACGTGAAAACCGGCATCTCAAACAAAACCTCGAAATGCTTTCAACACCTGAAGGTATCGAAAGACTGGCACGTGAACGCCTTGGTCTGGTTAAACCCGAAGAACTCGTGATTTATACAATCAACGAAAAGAACGAGCAGGGCGGTCAGGCCGCCCCGGCCGCCCCGGCACCTCAGACGCCGGTTGCAGTTCCTGATCAGGCGTCGCCGGCCGCAGAAGCCCCCTGAGGCTTTTACTTTGCTTTTACGTTATTCCCGCTGTTCATGAACACTTGACAGCGGGAATTTTAATTTCCGGACTTATGTTTTTTTCAGTTTAATGCAATGGCGCTGCAAAAAATCGGCTGTACATTGTCGAGATTAGTCAGACAAAACCGCTGAAAAAGTGTTGATTTTGATCGGTACCTGTGTTATCTTTATGAGGCACTGGAGGAATGGCCGAGTGGTCTAAGGCGGCGGTCTTGAAAACCGCAGGGTGAAAGCTCCGTGGGTTCGAATCCTACT
>DAOQWI010000013.1:0-34245 GCA_035342015.1 Candidatus Ozemibacteraceae bacterium
ATGCGATTTACCTCCTGAAGTTTTTCGCCCTCATTTATTTAATTCCGGAAAACCCACAAATTTTTTCAGATTTTTTTAAGTCAAATTTTGTCTCTTTGCCCTGGAAATACTGGACACGGTCGTTCTGTATGACAACAATCTGGAGTCGTCGTTTATTGAGTAGTGAACTGTTCCTGGCGGGCTTTCAATCTTCGGCGGCGATGGTTTTGCGCGGGAGTTTTTATTCGCCTTGATAATGTTTGCTGATAAATGAAGCGCAACTCCGGATATGGGTTTTGGCTTTCTGGTTTCGGGCACAGATAAACACGAATGAACAACAATGAAGACAGTTTCGATAATGATCTCAGAATAGGGCACCTGGACATTCGCCAGAACTGATTCTTTTCTACCTCCTTGTTATGCGGTCGAGGGGAAAATTTTCTGCGCAATTTTGAGTTGAATGGGAAAATTTCCTCGAAATTGCTGCTTTTTGCCTATTGTGGCTGGAATGTTTTTTGCTTTCGTTATTTTTTGGTGAAAAAAAATAGAAAAATTCCGGAATATAACTTCTGAAGACGTTGAAAATGTTACGGCAGGCAAGGAGGGGTAAGATGAAAAAGTTTAACGCGGGGACCCTGGTTCTGATCTGTATTTTCCTTCTGGCATTCGTGGTTCAGGCAATCGGTGCAACCAGTGTCGACCTGCAGGCGATAAAAAAACAGATCGCCACCTGCGAAGCAAGCGTCAAGCTTAACCAGTATTTTGTTCGTGCCAATCAGAGCTATTTGCAGCGCCAGATCAGCAACAGCCAGATACTTGCCGGCAGTTATCAACGTCAGCTCGACAATCTGCCGCGCAATCTTCTTAACAATGTAAACGCGGTCAATCGTAAACTGGCTGCAATAAACAGTTCTTGTCGCAAAGACCTGCAGACGAACGCTGCCGAAATTGCCAGAGTCAGCCGGGAGTTTGACGCCCTGATCGAGTATCAGGTTTTGCAGAAACAGATCGAGCCCGCCCGGGCAGCAGTCTTCAACCGTGAAATAGCCAGACTTGAAAGTCTTAAAAAAAGCCGGCTTGCATCGTATCGTAGCCGTGAAACATCTCTTCTCGCCCGCATGCAACAGGCTAAAGCCGCTGCTGACCGGCAGATTTACCAGTTGAAAAAAAGTAATATGGCGAGTCGCAATTCGCTGCTCAACCGTATTCAATCTGTATGGTCACAGTTGGGTTCGACAATCACCAGAATCAACCAGCTTATCAACCGGCTTTATGAGCAGATCAACCGTCTGGCTGCGACAATTTCCGAACTTGAAAAAAAGCTGGCCGGCAACACTGGTTCTGATGCTGGATCAGGTAACGATTCCGACACCGGTCAGACCGGCCAGCGGCTTATAGGGCAGCTTGTCTGTCTCGAAACTCAAAAAGAGAATCGACCGGTTTACACTGGTGAACAGCTCACCTTTTCGCTCGAAAATCTGCGACGGGTATCAGTTACGAAGACCGGCACAGTTTATTATGTTGTTGATCCGGCCAAAGTAGCCAGCTGGAGCTGGAAAGCCGAGGGCGGCAGTTTTGACGCCAGACGTGCGCTTGAATCTTCCCTGCCGGCGCATAGAAAAATCTGGAACACCGCTGACCGGGCTGGCTGGTACAGCATCGAATGTGGCGTAGACCTCTATGGCAATGGTCAACTGACCGCAACTTTTACTCATCGCCTCTACATAAGTCAGAAGACTGTTCTGCAGCCGCCCGCTTCTTTCTCAATCAATATCGTCGGGCAGAGCCCGATTCCGGGCAGTCTGAACGCCAGACGTCAGGTTGAGTTTACGCAGACTTTCACCGCTGATACCGCCCTAACCAGTACCCTGACCTGGCTGGCAACGCCTGGCAAACTTGAAGTTAATGGCAAAACCGCAAAGTGGAGCCTGACCTGCGCCCTTGACGCCATACCAGATGCGGTTACGGTAACCTGTCTTTCGAGCTTCAGTGGGCAGAATTACCGGTGTGAGAAAAAATTCGAACTGTCGAAAAAGGCTGCCGAAGACGAGAAAGACCCGGCAGTCGCCGCAAAAAACGCCGACCCGGAAAAGATTCTCGGCTATTTTGAGAAGCTTGGTATTAAAATAGATAACAATTTCGGGCCGAATGGCATGCCAGAGTTTTGGACCCGCGAGCAGCTCTACTATGCCTGGAAAACCGTCACCTCGCTGCCTGAGCATTTTGCCGCGCCGCTGAAAACTCTGAAACGTGTGGCCAGTTTTGGTGGCAGGTCGTCGGTGCTTGGTTATGTAATGGTCGGCACCCCAACTGTCTATATGTGTGATTCATCTACCCGTGGCTACCATTTCGAAACGACTCTGGTTCACGAAATGGCCCATGTCTGGTATTTTGAAAAGACCAATCTGGCAGTTAAAGAGGCCTGGCAAAAGGCTTTCTATAAAGATGGCAGGCTGGATACAACGAAGGAAAGCCCTGTTTCCGTCTACGGTCATACCAACCTGCACGAGGATTTTGCCGAAGCCTGCCGTATCTACTGGGAAAACGGCCCGAAAATGGCCGAAACCAGCCCGCTGCGCTACAAGTTTCTGCGCGAACAGGTCTTCAAGATGCAATACGACGCTCCCAATCCATATTCAAAAGAAAAAATATACCAGCCATGAAAAAAGTCACCTGACCGATAGACCGCGACATCGAACAGGTATAGAATTGCCGGTATGGCATTAGCGCGTTTGCACCTTTCGGAGCATGGCGCGAGGAGAGTCGCAAAAGCCTGTAAGCAGATGTGGCAACGAACCAAAAGGGGAAAATCATGAAATACCTGATTATGGCTGTGATCTGTCTCGGAATCCTTTCGACCGGGGTGCATGCGATGATCGAAACTCTTAATCTCGATGAACTGGTTGGGCGCTCGGAAATGGTCGTAGCCGGCAAAGTCACGGCAATTAAACCGGTTCCAAGAACGCCTGAAACTGCCGCGATTTATGCCGATCTGCCCGAACAGCTGACTTTTCTCGATAATGAAATCGAAGTCGCTGAAAGCCACAAGGGTAGCCTGAAGGCCGGCGATAAGCTCAGCATTAGAACCCTCAGCGGCTTCGAAGATTCGACCACTTTTGCTGCCGACTGCACTTATCTGCTGTTTCTTGTCACAAGAGAAGGACAGTATGAAGTCGTTAATACCCCGCAGGGTTGCTGGCCGGTCGAAGAAGACGGCAAATTCGGCGGCATGGGCTTCGAAACCACCCTGGACCAGGTCAAGGCCGCAATCAAATAGTTTTTTGCGCTCTTTTCTCTGACCTGTTGCCGCTAGATACGTGATGCGGTTTTATTTTTTGCGGCTTTTTCGAGCTTATGGCGGTTTTCTGCTTTTCTGAGGGCCATGTTTAGCTCGGTTTTGGTGTAGCCGAACTTTTTCATCAGGGTGTCGAGATACTGCTGTTCTTCGGGCGAAACTTCGCCGTCGGCCATGGCCATGCTTACCGCAGCTTCGAAGAGTTCCATGGCTTCTTTGCGGGTTTCCGGTTCGGGTATAAAAAGTTCGCCCTGGCGCATTGCTTCAACTATGCCATTCAGCATGTTTTCAGGCATTGCGAAGCGGGCAGCGAAGTTTTTAAGCAGATTCATCTCGGCCGGGTCGACCTTGCCGTCGGCAAGCAGCATACGGGCCGCCATCGATACCATGTCACGGCCGGATCTGACGTTTTTCTGCTCTGCCTGTTCTCTTTTGACTTCGATGACGACTTTGTCCATCAACTGCCTTTTGCGGGCGATGATGTCGATGTATTCCTGGCTCTTTTCATTGATGGTCTTTTCAAGAATCCATTCAGTGCCGTCGTTAAGAATGGTGTTGCAGTAATTGCAGCTGATGGCGAAATTCGAGGTCAACGGCCCGCCGCATTTGCGGCAGTGTGCACTGCTGAGGGTATTGTTGATGTTGGTTTTCATGCCTTTCTGGCGCACAAGAACAAGAACATCGCGACGTGGCCGGCTGAAGCGGTGCAGTGCCGGTTCGCGGCCTTCCGGCGTGATTTCGACCGGTATGCCGCTCCAGACCAGCAGCACATAAAGGCGTTCTACCTTGTCGGTGAGAGTTATCGCCTTGAGGGTTGCCGAAGCAAACGAGACGTTTTCCATGTAAGAGTAATTTTTTACGCCCTTGAGGCCGAAGCTGAAGAATTCGCAGGCCTTTTCGGTTGCGAAGCGCAGCAGGGGTTCCATGATGCGTTTGCGTTCGACCAGTCTCAGCATCCAGAAAATTACGGCCGAGCGGTCTTCGACCTGCTGAATGGTGAAACCTGGGTCTGAGGCGACGAGATCGTTCCAGCCCGGCACCAGGCGAGGGTTGGCGTATTCCCATTCACAGGCCTGGGTGATCTGCGAGAGTACCCAGTCGTAATGACCGGAGCGGATGAAAGATGAACATACCGGGCAGACAGTGGCCTGGCCGATTTCGATCGGGTTGCCGCAGTTCGGGCAGCTGCCTTCGAGAAGGCCCGGTTTCTGCAGGGTTTTGGCCGAAGGGCGGCGAATGAACGACCAGAATTCGCTGATTGCCTGGTTCTGGTTTTCGGCGTTGAGGGTCTCGCCGGTGACGATGTCAATCGCGGTTTCGACCGCTTCGGCGGTTACCAGAACGTGCACTTCGTCGAAACTGCCGTCAGAGGTGACCCGGGCTATCTGAACCGTCTGAATCTTCACTTCGGGGCAGCTGAATTTGACGCCGGCTTCTTTTTGCTCTTCGACACGGCAGCGGAACTGCTCATAAAGAGCATCAGAAACCATTGCCTGAATCGTTTCGATTTTGTGGTCATAGCAGGCCTGATGAATTTTTTCAAAGGCGACGCAGAATTTGTCGATGAAAGCTTCTGGGCTGAATTTGGGGTCACGCTGTCTGATAGCTGCAATCGCCCGTTTCATTTCGTTTTTTTCCTGAATTTCGAGCATCGACGAAAGAACACCACGCGGTCGGTTGGTTGGCAGCAACGGTTCCTCTTCGGCGTCTGTGATTCCGAAGCTGGCTTCTTTGACCTTTGACCAGCTGTCAGCCAGAGCCTCGATTTCGGGGCCGATAATCGACCACAGGTCTTTTTTCAGCAGATTGGTGGCCGGGGCGGTCTTTTTCTGCTGTGTACTGCTCAGGCGCGATAGAATTCTGACTTCCCGGCCGGCATAGCGGCTCTGCAGGGCGTTGTTGGCCCTGATGGCGAACAGGTGGCACATCGGCAGCATCAGAATGAAAATGGCCGGTTTCTGTAGAAAATACCAGCTGCCGGCGATCAGCATGAGGCCTATAAGCGTCAGAGCCCCATTGCCGATACGGTTCTGATGCCAGAAAAAGACCGGTGTCACAAAGGCCGGTAATACGATCAGCGATTCAAAAGGTGCAATGAAAAAGTAGAAGAAGCAGAAGAAAAGTGAGGCCCCGTAAGCCAGATAGACAACCGGTTCGAGCCGTTCTATCGCCCTGACGATTATAAAGCCAATGATGAGAAAAAAACAAAGAAATGAGACGTCGGGCGAAAAATAATGCGCATACGACTGCGGCGGCCCCTTCAGCTCAAACACCGAAACCATCGTCGGCACGACGAATTCGTCGGTGATCGGCTCAAAGAAGTAGGCCATGATCGCCGCCATCGTCAGCGTCATGAAGAAAAACACATAAAACGACTCTTTTTCAATTTTCATTCAAGCTTCCTGATTTCAATCTTTAGTTATATCGATGAACGGATTTACCAGTTTTCTGATGGTTTCAAGCTGAACCGGTTTGTAAATGCAGTCATCCATGCCTGATTTGATACAGAGTTCCTTGTCGTTTTCCATGGCGTTGGCGGTCAGGGCAACAATGAGGGAACGGTGCCCGCTGTCGGCCTCGAGTCGGCGAATCTCGGCGGCGGCCTCGTAGCCATCCATCTCGGGCATGAAGCAGTCCATGAGAATGACGTCGTATTTTTTGGCCGCGGCCATCTGAACCGCTTCGAGGCCATTGATGGCAATATCCGGCTCGATGCCGAGCTTTTTGAAAATCAGGCAGATTACCTTGAGATTGATTTCGACATCATCGACGACGAGAATGCGCGGCCTGTCGGTTTTTTGTGACCCGGCAGCAGGCTTGAAATCAATTTCAGCCGTAATTTGTGGACCGTTGGCTATCTCTTGTGTAATTGCGGTTTTATCACTCAATGCCATCGGCAGCGTGAACCAGAAGCAGGAACCTGTGCCGGTTCCGCTTTCTACACCGCACTCGCCGCCGAGAAGCTCGACCAGGCTTTTGGTAATTGCCAGTCCAAGGCCGGTGCCCTCGGCTTTTCTTGCCGAAGCGCCGGTAAGCTGCGAGAATTTTTTGAACAGATGCGGCAATTTGTCTGCCGGAATACCGATACCGGTATCTATGACACTGACCTTGATCAGCGCGTCAGCTTCTGATTGCCTGAGGCAGTCTACTGCCACCGTAACGCCTCCGGTCGCGGTAAATTTAATGGCGTTGCCGAGCAGGTTGATGATGATCTGGCGAACTCTGACCGCATCGGCTTTGAAGAGCCGCGGGGCAGCCTCAGGGTAGCTTTTTCTCAGATAAATGCCCTTTTTGTCGGCACTGCGTGACAACAGCTTGATGCAGTCATCGACTTCGGTTTCCAGTGAAAAATCGCTGTTGTTCAGCGTCATCTGGCCCGCTTCGATCTTTGAAAAATCGAGAATATCATTTATCAGGTTCAACAGCATATTTGCAGAAGAGTTGATTATGCGCAGATATTCTCTCTGCGGTTCTGTCATTTCGGTTTCGAGCAGCAGGCTGACCATGCCGAGAACACCGTTCATCGGGGTTCTGATCTCGTGGCTCATTGCCGCGAGAAAGTCACTTTTTGCGTGGCTGGCGGCTTCTGCCGTTTCTTTGGCTTTGCACAGTTCTTCTTCTGACTTGATTCTTTCGCACATGCGCCAGGAAGACTGCAATAACAGCGTCAACTGCAGTATGTCCGACTGATTGTATTCGTTCTGTTTATTGGCGACGCCAACAACGCAGACAATCCTGTCTTTGTCGAAAATTGGCAGGGTCATGAAGCGTTTGAGCTGAACATGCCCCTGTGGATAGCCCTTTTTCAGATCGCTATGCGACTGAAAGTCGTTGACGATGATTGGTTGTCGCTGCCTGACCGCCTCACCCCAGATTCCGGTTTTGCCGAGCTCGTAACAGGTCTGGGGGTTGATTACCGCGCATTCCTTCATTACATCTTTCGACCACGAGTTCAGCGTGAATTTGCGGGTTTCTTCATCATAAAAGTAAATGTAGCCAATCGTGCTTTCAGTCAGCTTAACAGCTTCTTCGAGGGTGAAGTCCATCAGTTTCTGAATATTTTTTTCAGGGAACTGTGAAACCTTGACCAGGCTGTTCAGTCGGTCTTGATTTGCTTTGAGCTCGATCTCGATGTTTTTGCGCTCGGTTACATCAAAACAGTAGCCGATAAATCCGGCAAAATTGCCGTCGAGGTCAGTGTATGGGCAGCCAATATCGAGAATCCAGCGGTATTGGCCGTCATGGCGGCGCAGCCGGTATTCCATCTCAAACTTTTCGCGCTTTTTGAACGCATCGAGCCAGATTTTCAAGCAATGGTCGTAATCATCCGGGTGCACGCCTTCGGTCCAGCCGTTGCCTTTTTCCTGTTCCAGGGTGCGACCGGTGAAGGTCAGCCAGGTATGGTTGAACCAGTCGCAGGTGGCATTGGTATCTGAGCGCCAGATAAGGGCCGGGGCCTGCGCCAGGATTTCGAGATAATGATCGCGGCTTCTTTCGAGCAGCTTTTCGGTTTTTTTGCGCTCTTCGATCTCGTTCGAAAGTTCGGCAGTTCGATCTTTAACCTTCTGCTCAAGTTCTTCGTTCAAGCGACTCAGAGCTACTTCGGCTTCTTTTATGCGCGAAATGTCGGTGAAGGTAATTACCACGCCTTCGCTGTGCCCGGTTTCGTTTCTGAAGGGAGCGATTTTGCGCAGCAGCCATTTTTTGTCTCTGGTTTTCTCTTCTTTCTCTACGATGACATTGTCTTTCAAAACCAGATCGATGTCGGCAAGCATTTCATCCTGGTTCGACAGATTGTAGGCAATGTGATCGATCGGGCGCCCGATGTCCTGCGGCAGTAACTTGATAAAAGCTGCAACTGCCGGGTTGAATTTTCTTATGCAGAGGTTGCGGTCGAGAAATACCGTGCCGGTGTCGATACTTGCCAGCAGGTTGTTGTGATCAGTATTAAGCTGCTTCAGCTCAAGATTTTTGCGCTCAAACTCTGAATTTACCGAATACAGCTCTTCATTGACCGAGTGAAGTTCTTCGTTGGTGCTTTGCAGCTCTTCGTTCGAAGCAAGCAATTCTTCATTGGTCGCCTGCAGTTCTTCGTTGGTCGTCTGCAGTTCTTCGACGGTCGATTGCAGATTTTCGCGGGTCGCCTGCAATTCCAGCTCGAGATTATGAATGTGCTGCCGGAAATGGGCGATCGAATCAAAATCGGCGATCTCGATTTCTGTGCCTTGTTTTTGCTCTGCGGGCAGCTGTTCAACCGGCCGAAGCTTGTCGAAATAAATGTGAAAATGTTTCTGTCTCGTCTTTTCATCAATTATCGGGCAGACGCGCAGATCGACAAGACTGGCGTCATGGCCGTCAGAAACTCTCACATTTCGTGTCACCACTTCTTCCATGGCTTTTTCGGCCCGTTGCAGCGCAGTGCTGAGGGCGACGTGCATTGTGTCATCGGTCATATTGAGGATGTTGTATTCGGCTCTGCCGGTGGGTAACTGCAGAAATTCTGAAATATTGCCGAAATAGTGAATTACCCGTAATTTATCATCGACGAGAACCCCTGGCGGAATATGGCGCTGCAGCAGAAAATCATAGTCGTGCAGCAGGCGGCGGTCAACATTAACGGTGTTGCCCTGAGTCGCAGCCGAATAAACCACCGGAACCGACGGAAATGTCGTTTTTGCCGGAAGCTGTGAACAGCTGTTATCGAATTCAATCGCCGGTCGCAGATCGCGAATTTTTTTGAAAAGTTTGTACTGATTCGAAATGGTCTCAAACTCTGCCGTAAAGGCACCTAACCCCTCACTGCTGCCGAGAAACAGCGTGCCGCCCTTTTTGAGTGCAAAATGAAACAGCGAGATGGCCTTTTCCTGATAGGCAGCCTGGAAATAAATCAGCAGATTACGACAACAGACCAGATCGAGTCGCGTAAAAGGCGGGTCGACGAGCAGGTTGTGCGGGGCGAAAACCACCAGTTTGCGCAGTTCATTGCCGACGCGGTAGAACTCTCCGGCTTCTTTTTTGAAAAAGCGTTCAAGTCGTTGCTCAGAGACGTTTGCAAGGCGCGGAACTTCATACAGCCCCTGCGAGGCAAATTCGAGAGAAGTTTTATGCACGTCGGTGGCGAAAACCGTGATTTTTCCGCTAAAACCTGTCTTTTCCGCGTATTCAGAAAGAAGAATCGCCAGTGAGTATGGCTCTTCGCCGGTGGCACAGGCAGATGACCAGACCCTTATTTCTCTGGGGTTTCCCGCAAAAATGCCGGGTATAACCTCGTTCTCAAGATAATCGAATGCCTTGCGATCACGGAAAAACTCGGTCACCCCGATCAGAAGATCTTTATAAAGGGCATCCAGCTCGATGGGGTCACCAGAAAGAATCGCGGCGTAATCCCCAACGTCTTCAATTTTTTTGAATTCCATGCGCCTGACAATGCGGCGGCCAACCGTTGAAGACTTGTATTTTGCAAAGTCGAGATTGAAATTCCGGCGCAGGATAGCAAAAATTGATGAATACACGCCGCCTTCACCCGAAAAATCGGCAGAATCAAAATTGTGAGCCGAAAGCGCCAGGTGCTCGATGCTGTGCTGTACAAGCAGTTCCGGTATTTTTTCCGGGGGCACGACAAAATCACAGGCCCCGGAGGTGATGGCATTTCTTGGCATGCCGTCGAACTGCGCCGAATCAGGCGACTGCACGATTACAATGCCGCCGCGGGCATGAATGGCCTGAACCCCGCGCGACCCGTCAGAACCGGTTCCGGAGAGGATTATCCCGACCGCGTTTTTGGCGGCATCTTCAGCCAGAGACTTGAAAAATACGTCGATCGGCAGTTCAACATGTTGATGAACAACCTTTTCTGTCAGATAAAGCTTCTTCTGATTAATTGTCATCTGGGTCTTTGGCGGAATCAGGTAAACGTGATCCGGTTCAAGCGGCATGCCGCTGATAACCCTGTGAATCGGCATTTTTGTGTGCCGCGCCAGCAGGTCGTCCATCAGGCTTTTGAAATCGGGCGACAGATGCTGAATGACCACAAACGCCATGCCGCTGTCAGCGGGCATATTGTCGAAAAAAAGTTCGAGAGCGCTGAGGCCGCCGGCCGAAGCACCAATGCCAACAATATAAAAAGGTTTTTCTGCGATACTTCTGCTATAACCTTTCATGTGGGTATGATAATGACAATGATATCAAAGCCGTACAATTTAATTATAACATGCCAGGCTGTCGCTTTTGCCTGATTTTAGAGATTTTAGAGCAAAAATTTGTTAAAATTGGTTGCATAATTATTGTGAAATGAGGGCGAATCTTTGCGAAATATAATCTGGTTCAGGCGCGACCTGCGCATCAACGACAACAGAGCGCTATATGCCGCCTGCGAAAACGGTGGTGAAGTAAATGCCGTTTATATGGTAACACCGCAGCAGTGGCAGCAGCACAACGAGTCGGCTGCTAAACTCGCTTTCTGGCACGCCTGCCTGCAGAAACTCGAAGCAGATCTCGCAACCCTGGGAATCGGGCTGCGGGTGCTTACTGCTCCGTCTTTTTCTGAAGTGCCTCAGGCTCTGCTGCAGCTGGCGAAGAGCAGCGGCGCCACCGGCCTGTATTTTAACAACGAATATGAGTATAACGAAAGCGTGCGCGACGATGCGGTGTGCACCGACTTTGCAGCCGCCGGCATAAAAACCTGTCGTTTTGACGACCGGGTTCTGCTGCCGCCAGGCAGCGTTCTGACCGGCAGTTCGAGCTATTACACGGTTTTTACGCCGTTCATGAAAGCCTGGCTGAAAAAAGCAGCCGGAACTGACCTTTCGCCATTGCCGGCGCCGAAGCCACAACCCAGGCCCCTAACCGCAGCGCTTGTCGCTGATAAACCTGCCAGTGTCGCCTGGTGTTGTGATTCAGTCTGGCGCAGCGACCTGTGGCCGGCCGGCGAAAAGGCGGCGCAGCAGATGCTGCAGAAGTTTGCCGCCGGCAGGGTGGGGGAATACCACGAGAAACGCGACTTTCCCGGTATTAATGGCACCAGCCTGCTGTCGCCTTATCTGGCGGCCGGAGTTCTGTCGCCCAGGCAGTGCCTGGCAGCTTTGACCGGTGGTCAGAAAAAATGGCCGGCAGAGGGTTCTGGTGCCTGGGTCTGGCTTTCAGAGCTGGTATGGCGTGACTTTTATGCGCATGTTCTCGTCGGCTTTCCGCGCGTCAGTCGCGGGCAGCCGTTCAAGCTGCAGACAAAGGCCCTGCAATGGAACCACGATTCCGAAAAGCTCGAAAAATGGCAGAATGGCCAGACCGGCTTTCCAATCGTCGATGCCGCGATGCGCCAGCTGCGGCAGACCGGCTGGATGCACAACCGCCTGCGCATGATCGCCGCCATGTTTCTCAGCAAATACCTGTTCATCGACTGGCGGCTCGGCGAGAAGTTTTTTATGCAGCACCTGCTCGACGGCGACCTGGCCGCCAACAACGGCGGCTGGCAATGGTCGGCTTCGACCGGCACCGATGCGGTACCCTATTTTCGCATTTTCAACCCGTTCAGTCAGAGCGCCCGTTTCGACCCAGACGGCGCTTTTATCCGCAAATTCTGCCCCGAACTCGCCGAAGTGCCGACCCCGGCGCTGCATGACCCGAAAAAGCTCGCCGTGGCAGTAAAATCAATGAAGATCGATTACCCGCCCCTGCTCGTCGACCCGCAAAAAGCACGGCAGCAGGTAATGATGGCTTTTAAAGCCATCGGGCAGGTATGATAAAACAGGGTCATGCACGCGCTTAAGCCCTGATAATTTTCCGGCAGGTTTCTTCAAGAAGTCTGAAGCTGGTATAGCCTTCTGAGGCGAGAAAATGCCCGGCGTTCTCGACGACGACGAAGCTGGCGCCAAGCTTTTTACTGACGCTTTCTGACATGCGCAGCGGCACGGCGAGGTCATTGGTCGAGGCAAAAACGTAAGAGGCGGCACAGCGTCTTTTGAGACTTTCGTAGTCTGGGTCAGCGACTGTGAAAGAGTCCATGACCGGCCGGTTCGGCAGTTTCTCATCGAACGGGGCAACCAGGCAGAGGCCGCTTATTTCCCCGGTGTAGACGTGAGAGAGAAACTGCAGCAGAGTTATGCAGCCGAGACTGTGACCGACGAAAAATGCCCGCTTTTGCGCGGTTACTTCGTTTTTCAGGTGCTTGAGCCATTTCTGCAGGTCGGGTGTCGAAGACTCGGGCATCGCCGGAATACGAACCTCGACGTTCTTCTGCTGAAGCGAAGTCTTCAAGGACTGAAACCAGTGATTGCACGGCGCGGCCGCAAAACCGTGAACGATATAAATATGCATTGCGTCTCTTGTTATCATTAATCAAGTCTTCGGCTGTTTTTTATATAGTTTTTTAAGAAAGTTGATAATTCCCTCCACAAAGTCTTGCCATATGGATTGTCGGCTGTTTTTGAACCTGGCGTGGCGCTGAAAAGACACCAGCAGACTGCCGCGATGATGAAAACAATCAAAAGAAGTTTAAAAATATCGTTCTTATAAGACCTGGCAACTGGTTGAAAAATTGATTTGTGTCGCAGCACTGCGGTTTTGTCACCTTGTCTTTGTGCCATTGATAAAAGAGCATTGCGCACGTCTTTGTCCAGAGGGTTTGCCTTTATAAGTGATTCCAGATGGGCTTTTACGGCTGGATCTGCTGTGTGTGAAGCAAGATGTAGCAGACTCTGGCGATCGTTGGCTGAAGTCGATAAAGCTATCGGTTTACTGTTCTGAAGCCATGCAGGCTTTTTCTGATCTGGGTAAAGTTTTTGTATTTGCAACCACAGGCATTGGACTCGTTCAATTTGCCCGGCCTCATTAGCTGTTTTGGCGTCTCGCAAAAGGCTCTGCAAAGATGAATGCCGGCGCTCGCACTTATTAAGGGAAACTTCATGAGGCAAATGCGATGAAACTGTTTTTGAATCAGCAATTTCAGCAGATTGAAAAAACAGAAGAAAAATTACCAGAAGAAGTTTTGGGGGGTGCCATTTTTTTAATGAAAACCAGACAGACAATGTAAATCGCATCCTTTCAAAGCATACTTTTTTTTGCGATTTGAAATGACAACCAAGTATTGCTTTAACCACGCAAACATGTTAACATATCATAAAGATAGTTTTGTAAAGGAGTGTCCTGACGGCTGTCGTTTGCAGTATGACAAAGCCGGCAGACATTCTGTAAGAGAGATTTTATGGCAGTGAACTATGACTGCCGTTACGAATCCCGCAAACAGGAACTCAACACGCTTCTGTTTGATCTTGAGTGAGCCATGGTGAATGGTGGACCTGGTCTTTATGAGGGTTCTGATCTGACATATAAAAAATGCCATGAGGTTTTAAATATAGTGGATATTCTGAGGTTGGTCAGGTTTTATAATTTTTTTAATGCATTAATCTTTACAATCGTTTTGCTGTTTTTACATAGCTTATGTCCGGCTGCATACGGGGCTTCAGCCTACCGTCAGGCCATAGAAGTAAATTCTGTTGCCGCCCTGACCGATTTTCAGGTCCTGGTGACCATGGATACTGCATCTCTTGTTACAGCCGGGCAAATGCAGGCAGACGGCGACGACATAAGATTCACAGACTCAGACGGCGTCACCGCCCTGCCGTTCTGGGTCGAAACGGGTACGATAAACACCGTTGCCACCAAAATATGGGTGAAAATACCCAATATTCCGATCAATCCACCCGACCCGCGCAAAATTATCCATATTTTTTATGGCGACCCGGCCGCAACTTCCGTTGCCAACGGCACAAACACCTTTATTTTCTTCGATGATTTCAGCGGTACCCTTGCCAAATGGACCAAGCATAAGAATGGCGCAAACATCAATATTGTAGCTGGCTACCTCAATTGCGCCGGGGGAAATACCACCGGGCCAGGGTATGGTCACACAGTTCTGGGGTCACAGGCGACCTATAACAGCTTCGTGGATGGCATAATTGAGGGCAAAATGTATCTTAACGGTGGAGTTCCTGAGCCAATAGGAGAGGTTTCTTTTCGGGGAAATTATGCCGCCAACACCGGGTATAAAATTCGCTGGGATTATCGTGCCGGCAGAGGAATGGGATTTTTAAAACCTCCGTATAACGGCTGGGGATTCTGGAATATCAACCAGACTGAGCCCCATCTCAGCCATCAGGATACAATTGGGTTTGCAAATTTCTACTGGTTTCCATTCAGAATAGATGTATCAGGCAACAGTGTAAAAATGTATCAGGGCCCCACTTCTTACAGCTTAACCGACACGGGCGAAAGACCTGTAGGAGGTGTTCCCGTTTATCCGGGGCCGGGTGAAATTTCACTGCAGAATCATTACGGACCTTCAACCCGCTATGACGACATCAGGGTGCGCAAAATTACTGCCACTGAGCCGACAACTCTTTTCCGTGGCCGCGGTCAGTTGACTATAAACAACGTTACTATACCGCAAACGACTGTAAATAGAGGACAGAGTGGCATCTCTGTTGCCATGCAGATCGAGAATACCGGCAATGAATCCCTGTCTTTTTCAGCTGCCAGTCTTACTTTTACTCTTGGCAGCTATACTCAAACTCTTATTGCTCCGGCAGCAGGCACCATAATCGCCGCCGGGCAGACTATTACGGCGTCATTCGCTGTAGACATTCTTGGCGACAGCCCTCTTGGCCAGGCGACGATCAACGGAACGGCATCTGGAACCGACATATTAACCAGCATGGTGTTAGAAGACAACAGTGCAGACGTTACCGGTGTCTGGACCATTCAAATAGCCCCTGATCTGGTAATCGAAGCTATCACAGCCTCTGCTACTGCCTATCGTGGAGATATTAACCGGCCGATACTGGTAACCGTTAAAAATGCCGGAGAAGCAACCGCTTACTGGAATTCTTCAACCTTGCAGTTTTCTCTGGGTAACTACACGTCAATATATCCGCAGACAGCATTTCCGATTACTTTATTGGGTGGCACAACTGCCACAGCACTGTATGGCGTTGACATTTCCCAGAGTAGCCCCACCGGGACTTCGACAATTGATGCCGAGATCAGCGGTACCGACAGCAATACTCTTTACCCGATTCTGGTGTCTGGCGCTCTGTCGCCCGCGGAATGGAACATCCCGGCTTCGTATCTTCTGACATATCAGGACTCAGGGCATTTTATACCATCACAAAGTTTCAACCGGCCAAAAGTAGGTTCGACGTATGTCTACGCCAAAGCGCAAGGCTTGACGCCAGTCAAAGAATTTGTCGTGCGCTGGTATGATCCAAGCGGCACCCAGGTGGCGTTTTCTAACCCCGCGATTACTTCAAACTGGTCAGGCATTGTGGCGCACAGCTGCCCGATTGAGCTGACCTCCCCGCCTGGCAACTGGACAGTCCGGGTAACTAATTCACTCGACACCATAAATTATTGTGAAAACAACTTTCAGGTGAAAGAAGGGGCCAGTCTGAGCATAAGCCTGTTGCTCCCGCCTCTGGTATCAGTCGGGCAAACGTTTACAAGCACCATGATGGTTTCTAACAATGGCGACACTACTCTGCTGAATACCATCCCGGGAACCATAGGTGTCGGGGGTAGCGGGCTGGCAACTCTGGTCAGCGGCCCGACGCCAGCCATTCTAGACCTTCCGGCCAACTCGCAGGCCACCTTCACCTGGACCTGGATTGCTCAATCTGCCGGGACCTTCGAATGGTCGGGTATGGCCTATGGCTTTGATGACAACTCGGGTGAGCGCCAGGCCGCCCCGCCACAGCCATCTAGTAATACGCCCGGCGGTTTGCGCGGTGATTATTATGACACAAATTATTTCGTGGGCACGCCGCTGGTAAGACTTGACCCGACCGTTGACTTCAATTGGGCGGGGGGCGCACCAGATGCAAGCATGGGAGCTGAAACATTCACCGTACGCTGGACTGGCTGGGTGATGCCAGAATTTACCGAAGATTACATGTTTTACACCAATACCGATGACGGAGTTCGCCTCTGGGTCAATGGGGTTTTACTCGTCGATAAATGGATTCTTCAGAGCGCTACTGAACATAACGGGTCTACTATTGAACTCATTGCCGGAAACAAATACCCGGTTACCATGGAGTTCTACGAAAATACAGGCCAGGCAGTCGCAAGACTCAGTTGGGAGAGCCCGTCAACGCCAAAGGCTGTTATTCCTGCCAGCCGTCTTTATCCAAGCTCGCTTGTTGATGTAAGGCAAAGCGCAGAGGTCAGCCTGACCCCATCCGGTACTGGTTTTTACGCCTATTACTATGACAACATGGATTTTACGGCACGGCGGAAGCCTAAAATTGACCCGGTGGTTAACTTCAACTGGGGGGGCGCTGCTCCAGACGCCAGCATGGGCGCTGACACATTTACCGTTCAATGGAACGCCTGGATAATTCCGCAGTTTACCGAAACCTATACATTTTATACCCGCACGGATGACGGCGCAAAATTATGGGTAAACGATGAATTGCTGGTCAACAGATGGGTAAATCAGGGACCTACCGAATGGAGTGGCACAGTAAATCTTACCGCCGGCAAGAGATATCCCTTGAAAATGGAGTATTACGAAAATACTGGCGGAGCGGTTGCAGAACTCAGATGGTCGTCTCCATCACAGGCAAAACAGATCATTCCGCAGGCACGGGCAATTCCGCGACCATCGTGCCTGATTCAAAGCCCGCCGTCTTTGAGTGTTCTATCGGTTATCGCCACCCCCACTAAAGTTTTTCGCAATCAGAAAGATATTGAGATAGAAGCTGTCGTTCAGAACAGCGGCGAAGCAACCGCTCAGGTCGAGGCCGCAAGTCTGACGTTCACCCTCGGAACTCTCGCGCAGGAAGTGGCTTCGCCGTTGATTCCAGTTGATCTGCCTGGTTATAACGCTACCTTCACGCTTAAATTCAACATTGACGTAGATTTGTCATCACCAATCGGTTTTTCGAATTTTTCATGCAATATTCTTTCAAATGATACCAATGTGCCGGCCTCACAATCATGGTTGAACCTTGCCAATCCTTTCGATACCTGGGAGATTTCAGAGCATGGTCTTACTATTTCAGCCTTCCCCTCCTATGTGCCGGATCAAAGCACTTTTAACCGAGGACAAACAATTTATGCCAGCGGCTTTTACCGTGCTCCAACGCAAACAGGCCGCATTCGCTTTTACGACAGTCAGATTGCCTATACAACGCCAGCCCCGGGTGGCGCGATCTGGACATCAGCACTGCTTACAGCCAATGTTGATGGTAATCTTCAGACAAGCTACACTCTTCCGGCCGGGGCAACCCTTGGCACCTGGACGGCGCTTGTAGAAGACAACGTCGGATGGGTTATGGCCATTCACCCCTTTGTTGTGCAGTCTATGGGCAATCTTGTGGCAACCCTTACCCTGAGCCCGGCAGAAGTGTATCTGGGCGCAACCTTCACCGCTGAGTTGTCTGTAGACAACCGCATTGTCGGCGGTTCGACCATTTCACCGGCAACTCCATGGCCTTTAAAACCTACCGGGGCCAGTACAGGCAACGCCACTCTCCTGTCAGGGCCAATACCCTCACAGGGCAGCATAGCAGGTTTTTCGCCAGCAACTTTTACCTGGGTTTTTCAGGCAACCGAAGAAACGGGCACGGTTGGCAGTTTCTCACTGACCGCTTCTGCCAGCGCTATTCAGAGCTACCGCAAGCCCTTGTCTATTGTTTCTCCCCAGACAGTAAGTAACTTTCAGGTTCGACTGGTAATCAATACCAGCGCATTGGTCTCTGCCGGAAAAATGCAGGCTGATTGCGATGATATCCGTTTCCGGGATTCAGATTCACAGACAAGCCTGAGTTACTGGCTTGAATCGGGAGCAAATACCGCCAGTACCATTGTCTGGGTGAAAGTGCCGGCACTGACTGCAAATACCCCCAAAACCATTTATTTCTATTACGGCGACGCGACTGCAGCATCTGGAAGCGATGCAGATGCGGTTTTCGAATTCTTTGACCATTTTACAACATTCGACCCAACCACCTGGGACTTTACAGGACCATATTCGGTGGGGGGCAGTTTTCTTACGATCACAAATGGTGCGGTGTTCACACGGGCAGCCGTGGGCAGCCAGGAAGGCATGGCCGCTGAAGCAAGGGTGCGCTGGAACAATTTTGCGGGCTATTCAGGCCTGGCAATCTCTAATGCCCAGAGCAACCAGTTAAACAACGCCGGCTCACACAAACTGATCAATCTGATGACCAATAATGGTGGCAGCACCAGCGTCAGAGCCAGAGCGGCCAATGGGGCCGCACCCTCGTATAATATCACTAATGCCACAACTAACCTGCTCACTGCAGTCGGTGGTACCGTTTACATTCTCGGTCACGGCATTTCTGGCGGAAACGTTTACGCCCTGAGAGATCACACAACGGTCTTAAACTCATACCCCGGTACATGGAACGGCCCATTTTACCTGTGGCTGGGTTATATAACCGGTTCCCAGGCGGGCAGCGGCATAGATATATCTGACATTGCAGTTGACTGGGTCATGGTAAGAAAATTCATTGTTCCGGAACCAGTCGTTTCAACAGGAAACGAAGAAGCCAATGTAATGTACCCGCTGATTTCCGGAATTGATACCAGCACTGGCTTAGCCACTGATTCTAACAGTGGTATTTCAAATGGCATTCGTATTCTGCAGAGGGGTATAGCTCTGTCTTCAGATGTAATTGACCTTGGTACAATCCCGTGCGGAGAAAATGGCACGGTTGGCAATTCAACCGCGAGCAATACCAGCAATGGTGGATTGACCATGGTTCGCTGGGACCCTATGAACCTTGAATCTCTTGAAGGCATAATCATCGACAAAACCAGCATGTTCTTTTCGCCTGACCCGGTTGGGGCAATTCCCGCAGGAACAAGAAAGCCGGCATCCTTCACGCTCTCAATTCCCATGGGGCAGGCCACCGGCACCTATGTTGCCACCATGGCTATCTATGATGATGTCAATAATAATCTGGTCAGAGATCTAAGCGGGCTCGCAGAACCCGTCGATTTTTTCCAGGTTCGCGTTGTGGTTCCGGAAACGCGAAGTATCGAGGTAGTAGAAGATCTGATAGATCTTGGAAACTGGGACGTTGGCATGACAACAACTGCGATTCCCGTTCAGGCTTTCAATGCCGGCAATGTTAACCTTACCGGGCTCGAGTTTAAACAGATACTTGGCACGAATTCCTTTCCGATCAGCATTACTCCGGCAACTTTTACAAGCCTGGCCACTGAAGCCTATCTTGTATCAAATGTGGTAGCAACTCTGACAGTCGGGCCGGCCGGCACTTACATTGCCACCTGGACCTTATGGAATGATGTGAACGGTGATCATATTATAGATGTTACCGAAGCCAGCGATTCATTTATGGTCAGAATCGAGGTTGGTGCGGCAAGCTTAAGCATTTCTCCCGACAGCCTCGACATGGGTATTGGCACGCCTGCGGTAACACTCAGCAGCCAGACGACCGTCACCAATACCGGGCAGGTTTCGCTTGATAATCTCAAAATTTTGTTGCAGGCTCTTGAAGATGGCTCTGGTAACAGTATTCCAACCAGCGAAATTTTGCTTGCCCTTGCAACATCTGTACCGAAAGGCGAATCACGCATTGCTACAGCTACCGTGTCTGTTCCGTCAGGCACCATAGCCGGCACTTATACTGGTAAACAGTGGGTTTTTGAGGACCGAAATTCAAACAACCTTTGTGATGCCGACGAAGCTTCGGCCTCGGTTACGCTTTCCCTCGTTGTGCCTCAGCTTCGCCGGGTTGAAGTATTTCTCGATAATGTTAACATGGGTGGCATTGTCCCGGGCACAACCCGGACGATTCCTCTTGATTGCCGCAATATTGGCAATACAGAGTTGCCGGAGCTGCGCTGGATCAAAACAAATCTGCAGGACGGAGTAAAGGTTCTGGACGCCAGCAATGCCAGCTTTCCTCCATCAGAGCCATTTTATGTAGCCACCGGAGCCTTCTTTACTCACGACATAAGCGTTTCTGTTCCTGTTATGCAGGCCAGCGGCTCATACCTCAGTATTGCACCGCATTACTGGCTGTTCAACGATGATAATTCAAATGCTCTGAAAACAGCAGGGGAACCTGATGATACATTTACCCTCAAATGTCAGATCGGTTCAATGGTAATTGATATCATCGAGCCCACCTTGAGTTCTATCGGTGACCCTGCCCAGCCATCGACTTCAATTCAGTTTATGGTTAAAAATGTTGGCGACCTCATTGTCACCAATGCGAAGGCATCTACCAGCGCCCTTACGCCCGTGGTTGCAGGCCCGCCGGATATTGTAAGCACAGCCAATGTTGTCAGTCCGGCTCCAATCGGTGGGCTATCTATTGGCCAGACAAAAAACTGTAACTGGCATGTTCAAATTCCAGATGGCTGCTCGCCTGCTACCTACTCTGGCACCCTGACCGTATGGGAAGACCCTAACAATAACGACCTGCTCGATGCCGGCGAAATGAGTGACAGCGTTAATCTGCTGCTTACCGTCAATTCGAAGAAAGTCATCAAGGTTATTCAGGATCCGCTCAATCTTGGCTGGACCCTTGCAAATACAACTGTTCAAGGGGTTTTTGAAGTTGTAAATGTCGGCAATACCGATCTCGACCTGGCAACACCAGTAGCCTCACAGATGATAAACCTTGGTAACGTTATTCCCGCCAGCAGCATTTCATTTACAGCCCTGGGTTTTATGCCTGTTGGTACAGCAAAACTGGCGACCGTGACCCTGGTGATTGGCTTCCCAAGAGCTGATGGCACATATCGAGGTTATCAGAGAATATTCGACGACTACAGCGCCGCCAACGGCTTATATTCTGCTAATGAAGAATCGTGCCTGTTTGAACTGATCGTAAATGTCGGTTTCAAAAAACTCTCGGTTACCAACCCGGTAGCTTTCGGCAGCAGAAACCCGGGGCAAACAGTTTCCCAGACATTTTCTGTGAAAAATGAAACAACAGTGCCACTGACCAGCATAAAATGGTTGCGTGGCCCCCTGGAATCTGGCACTGATACGATTCCGGTTGCCAGTGTGACATTTGTTCCGGCAACTGCATTCGGGGTGGGTGGTGGCAATACCCGTAGTTGCACCGCCCAGCTTGTTCTGGGAGCAACCCTGCCCCCGGGCAATTACATCGGAACCCACACCGTCTGGGAAGACAATAACGCCGATGGCATCATACAATCAAGTGAGGCATCGGCAACTTTTAATACAACTCTCACCGTCAACCCTGTTTCAGGGCTTGATATTATCGACAATATGATCGATGCCGGGCAGATTGCCGCCGGCTCAACCTCCCCATGGATAGCAGTGCAATTTACCAATACCGGCAACGTCGATCTTACTGCAGCCGCACTATACTGGACCTTTAACTCCCTTGGCGATGGGCTTGGAAATTATATTGCAGCAGGCAACATAACAGGCTCCAGTACTATTTTGCCAAACCCTCTGCCCCCAGGCTCTACTGGCAGTGCTTACTTTCGTATCGGCCCGGTCGCTGGTGGTCAGGCCAGTGGTTTGTATTTCGGCAGTCTGCAAACCTTCACTGACGGTGGTTCGGCAGTTGACACCTGTGAATTTGCATGCGAAATAATAGCCGGGGGGCCCCAGAATTTTGCAAGTGGCAGCGTTTTTCAGAATATTGCCACAACCACTTTTCCGGCACCTGCCCAGAGATATTTCCTTTCTGCCTATGTTTGCCCGGCAACCGGTTCAGCAAGACTGGTCCTGATCGGTCGTGATGACGCAAATTTAAACACCACCCAGTCGCTTGGCATTGAAATAAATTCCGGTGCTGCGATCACTACCTTTGGTCCCGGAATAGTTAAAGCGGGCATTCTTGATACCATTCAGCCATCAATTTCGCATCCTTATCCGTGGTATCGAGTTTATTTTGCTTTTGATTTTGCCTATGACCCTTTAATTGCCTCACGTACCTACCTGTCGCTTGAAAATTCTTCCCCGGCTGTTGCGTCTCATGCGGTATGGTTTGACGGGGTTCAGCTGGAAAGAAGTATTTTCATAAATCAGGAATACCCGACGGCGTTTCATCATGGAAAGAAAATTGTTTCACCTAACCAGACCAGAACGATAAGCGGCCAAAGGCATTATATAGAGTGGTAAACATGCAGACTCAAAGATCATGGCGAAAAAGAGGGGCGGTATTGCTTTTGCTTATGGTAATGCTTGTTGCTGGTGGCATTTTTGCCTTAACATTGTTTCCGGAAGAAGAGCTGCTAAATAATAGATTGAAGGAAAAAAGCTTGAGTCTGGAGATAAGCCAGATCAGGGAAGCTTTTGATTTAATGCAAATCGCCTCACCAACCTGGCAGCCGTGGGAAGATAACTTTGATCCTGCTCATCCGGATGCAGCCGCTTCCATAGCCATGACTTTGCAGACACTGCATGAAAACGGTGTGCTGAGAGATGCCGGTGTCTATGACCCTGGGATAATGCCTCACTTATGGGGGACATCTACCAATCAGCTTTTCTGGAAAGCCTCTGGTAACATTGCCTCCAACTCAAGTTTTCAAATAAACATGGCGCAATGGGAATGGAATCAGACAAACACTATTGCCGCTACCGATACGGTTTTTCCCGATAGCAGCGAAATCGACGATTACCCATATCAAAATAAGCTCGGAAACCTTCTTGAAACTGACGGCGCCTCATTGAAAATAGTAAGGTAACTTTGCGGGCAATTGGCAGTGATTCTGCGCACGCGTCAGATTTCTTCTTCGGTCAGCACTTCGATGCCGTTTTTCAACAGCAGGTCGGCGGTGAAACCGTTGCCATCGACCAGTTGACCCGAAAAGGTGCCGTCATAGACCTTGCCCTTGCCGCACGAGGGTGATCTTGATTTAAGAATCGCCCGACTGCTGCCGTATTCTTTGGCCAGAGCAAGAGTGATTTCGGCGCCGCGGGTAAACTGCGCCGTCACATCGGTGCCGGCTTTGCTGAAGACTTTGTCCCCTTTGATTTCAGAGGGCAGGCGCGGCGTCGTCAGGCCGCCCAGTTGCTCCGGGCAGACAAGAATTGTCTTTTCTTTCTTAACCAGCTCTTTGATTTTTTCATAACCCTTGGCCTGCCCGTCAAAGCGACAGGGCACGCCTGCCAGGCAGGCACTTACAATAATCATGTCGCTTTTCGGCGGTTTTTGTTGCCTGTCATTCATTCTTATTTGCCTTTTCGATCATCAGCTCCGGAAAACCAGTTGCCTGGTCAAATTTTCTCGAAAACGACCATTCTGGCAGGATTACCAGGAGTATTTCGGCGGTGGTATCGATGATGCAGCCGTAGCTGACATGCGCTCCGGTCACTTTTCCTGATTCGTCTGCAACTGAAATATGCAGGTGTGCTCCGTCAGGCGCAACCGACCCCATGAGAGTCAGTATTTCAAAATTGCCCGGAAAAATTTCGGGCTGGTCATGGTCTGCCAGTCTCAGACAGGCGGGTTTGAGGCTGCCGATGCCGGCAATGACGAAAGCCGCTTTGCCGCCGATTCGGCTCAGAGCCTGTTCTACACCTTTTCGCAGATCGTCGCCCGGTAAAAGTCTTATTGGCAGTGTTTGCATTGTTCTGGTGGGGCAATGCCTGCGGCTTTTCGCAGGCATTGCCGGGAATGCTTATTTTATCAGAGCGGCGAGGCCGCTGAGGTTCATCTGAGCGATGTAGGCCTCGCAGACTTCGGGTTCGCCTGTGACGGTGACGTAGAAATGATGAATTTTTGTGGCGGCGGCCGGTTTGCGTTCAACGTAGACGGCCATGGTTTCTTCGTAGGGTTTGTTGACATACGGGCCGAAGAAGAGAACAGTTTCGGCTTTGACATCGTCGTGTTTGTCGCGGCGAATGGCAAGGCTGGCACCGGCCGGGGTCGGAATCACTTTGTATGGGTGAAAATCTGAACCATTGGCGTTGATGGCAACTTCGACCGTCAGTGATTTTGCTTCGATGTCACCGAGGGTTTTCTGCATTTTGTTCATGCTGCTGTTACCCTGTACGGCGGCCTGCATTTTTGCCTGCAGTTCCATGATTTTTGCCTGATCACCGGCTTCGGCGGCTTTCTGCATTTCTTCGCTGAGCTTGGCAAGCTGATCGCTCATGTTTTCGATACCTTCGGCATCGTCAGCGATCATTTTGCCGGCTTCCATGCTTTCCTGCATGCTCATTTCGCCCTTGTAGCTGCATGTTACATACATCTGGATCGGAAATTTTTCAGAGCCGACGCCGACGGTATTCGGAATGCTGATTTCTTCGACCTTTTTGGCAATACCGTTCTGCGCATCGGGAAGCAGCCCCGCGATTTTTTTGTGGGTTGCTTCATAGAATGCCTTTTCTTCGGCATTGATGGGGCGTTCAGCGCCGCCGTCAGCAAAAAGAACCCCGGCCAGCAGGCAGAAAACAGAAAGAAGCGTAAACAGTCGTTTCATTGGATTGTGTCCTCACAGTTGTGTATTTAAAGACCGCCGCTAATATACTGCTAACCAAGATTACATCCAAGTATTTTTCTTGTAATACAAAATATTGCCGATTTTCTGTCATGCTAGTCCTCTGTCAAAGTTGAATCTGTAGTTTTGCCGTCATTCCCGCGAAGGCGGGAATCTGACTTTAAAGAGCTTAGATCCCTGCCTTCGCAGGGATGACGTGTGAAAGTTGATTTTGCACGTTAAATACTGACCTGCCTTGTCATAAAGCGAACCGGGCAGCACCGCATTGCTGTGAGGCTGCCCGGTTATTGAAGCTTTAAATCAAAGCCGAACCGGTTCAACTTTATTTGTGCAGTAATCAATAATTGAATCAGGTTATTCGCCGGCGGTGATGGCCTTGAACAGTTCTTCAAGACTGAGGTTTGAAACGCTGTGACTCTTGACCCGGTAACTGGCGAGAATTTTGGCGAGTTCTTCATCAGAGAAGTCTTTGAGCACCAGTTCGAGTTCGGTGCCATTGGTGCGCGCCGAAAGAATCGAGGGGTGAGCAGGAACAGCTTCGGCTGCCGCTTCAAGTCTGACGACGACCTTTCTGATACGGCTGGCAAGCTCATCTCGGCTGCAGTCGACGACGAGGCGGCCGCCCGAAAGAATGAGAACGTGATCGCAGACACCGGCGATGTCATGCAGTTCATGTGACGAAAGCACTACGGTTACGCCTTTTTCTACAAGTGACTCGATCAGGCTGTTGAGAATTTCGTCGCGGGCGACCACATCGATGCCGCCGAACGGTTCGTCGAGAAGCAGCACTTCAGGCTCGGCCGCCAGGGCGAACGCCAGTTGCAGCTTGCGGCGCATGCCTTTGCTGAAGGTCGAAATCTTCTGTTCGGCATCGATTTTGAACTGAGTCAGGCAGGTGGTGTAGAGGTCGTGGTTCCAGCGCGGGTAGAGTGAACTGAAGGTGCTTTCGAGCATGCGGGCGTTCATCCAGGTGTAGAGGTGGCAGTCTTCGCTGACGAGCACGCAGCTCTGCCGCAGTCTGGCAGCATCAGCCTCGGGGTCGATGCCGAGCGTCGCCGAGCTGCCGGTGGTCGGCTGCTGCTGGCCGTTGAGAATGCTGAGAAGCGTCGATTTGCCGGCGCCGTTGCGGCCGAGCAGGGCCACGACTCGCCCTTTCCCGATATTGGTGTTGAGGCCCGAAAACACGGTTCTGGCACCGAATGATTTGCTGAGATTGCTGATGGTGATTGTTTCCATATTATTTTACCTCCTGCTGTTCGAGCACCGAATCGAAGATGCTGCGGATCTGAACCCGGTCGAGACCCATGCTGCGGGCGATGGCGATAATTTCGCTGATGTGCTTCGCCATTTCCTGGCGCGCCTGTTTGAGCAGGTCGTCTGAAGATTTCGGCGAGACGTAGGCGCCCTGACCGCGCTTGAAGTAGATGACCCCTTCGTTGGCGAGGTCCTGGTAAGCGCGGGCGATGGTGTTCGGGTTGACCTTGAGCTCGACCGCCAGGTCTCTGATCGAGGGAAGCCGGCTGTCGGGGCCGAAGATGCCTGCGAGAATCTCGCGCCGCATGCCGTCAGTTATCTGCTGGTAGATCGGGATCGGAGAACTTTCGTTGATGGTAATCATAAGTCGGCCCCCCATTTCTTGAACACCTCTTCGATGCTCTGATAGGCGATTTTACGCACAACACTGACGGTTGCGGTATCGAGTTCGTAGAGGCCGCCTTCGCCGGCCGCCGTCTGGCCTTCGACCATGAAACGGTTGTCGTTCAGGGCGTAGGGGCCGTTGAAAATAGTGAACCCGTGCACATTGGGGTTATTGAAAGACTGGGCGTTGAGCTCTGTGAATTCTCTTGCGGTGCCGTCTTTGAGATTGGCGGCGAACAGCTGCCGGCGCACCGGGCTCGCGGTGACGTCGCCGTAATATATGAACGCGTGCTCACCGGTCTGTGAAATTTTCATTTTGACGCTGCCGGGGTAGGGGAAGCGCAGTATTTCACGGATGGTCATCGTTTCCGGGTCGATTTCGACGATGCTTTCGGTGCCGGGCGAGTACCAGTCGAGCTCGTCCTTGCCGGGAATTTTGGCGACAATGCGGTTGGCGGCGGTGATGCCGACGATCTTCGAATTAGAGGCAATGCCGCTGAGAGGCACAATCCGGCCGTCAAAGTAGAGAACCTGCAGGTCGCTCACCGGGCGGTCGAGTTCCTTGTTCCAGCGGCCGTTGTCGACAACCATGAAGTCTGGGCCGGCGCAGAGAATGTCAGAAGCCGGTGAGTTGGGCAATACGATTTTTTTGCCGTCTGGAACTGATATCAGCAACATTTTGCCCTTTTCGTGGTCAGAGGCGCCGGCGATGTAGACCTTTGCCGGTTTACTGCGGTCTTTATCGGGCACGACGACGAAATCAGAGATACCGAAATCTTCGCCCGCGGTAAAGACAACCTTTTCGCCAACGCCTTTTTCGAAGAGGTTGAACTGGGTAATGATATTGTTGCCTGATTTGATTTCTTCGGCATAGATGAAGCGGCGTTCGTCGATGAGTTTGAGCCCTTTGGTGTATTCGTCGATCCCTTCCGGCAGAATTTTCAGAACGTTGCCTTCACCGTCGAGCACGCCGTATCTCTGGTAACGCAGAAATCCAAATTTTATTTCCGGAATCAGAGCGGTTACCAGGCCATTGTTATAATTTTCCTCTTTGTAGAAGTTACTGTGACGGCCTGCTACTTTTTTTGTCAGGCCTGAAGCGGTGTCATGTACAAGAATGTGGCGATTATGGGCGGGTGTTTCGAACCAGTAATCGCCATCGCCAAGAAATCGGCCATCATTGTAATAGTTTTTGATTATTCTTGGCTGGACTACATCCCAGGCCGGCGCTTTGCTGAAAACGCGCCAGAGAATGGTTTTGCCATGATTCATCGGCAGCCAGTCGGCGCCTTCTTTAACGTCGATGCGCCAGAAATGTTCGGCGGCAGAGTTGAGCGCTGACCAGCATGCCAGCGAGAGCATGATTCCCGCCAGCAGCATGGCGATACCCTTTACACCACGCCAGGGTGAACTCATGGTGCGGTCACTCAGAAATACCAGCAGGGACAGGCACAGCAGGACAGCTGTTGCCAGGCCGGTTGCCATCTCAAAATTCAGGTTGAAAAGTGTCGGCGGGGCTCTGAAGATTGCATAAAGCGCCGGAATGACGATCAGGCTGGAAATCGTTGAAAAACCTGACGGCAGCATGGTGGTGAAAAAGCCGTAAGCGACGATCGTTACCGGCACGCCGAGAACCAGGCCCGGGTTGCCTGATATCAGATGCCAGATTTCGCCGATGTCGACGCCGGCCGCAAGTGCCAGTATCAGATAGATGGCGTAGAGTGACGTGGTGTAAATGGCAGTGAAGATCAGTTTGGCCGACCACAGGCGCAGGCGGCTGACCGGCAGGGCGGTGAGAAAGCGCCAGGTGCCGTTGTTGACTTCTGAACTGATCTGGTGGTTCGCTGCCAGGTAGATGAACAGCGGGCCCTGCAGAATGAAGAGAATTACCAGAGCCACGCCCGAGTCGAGCTGGCCGAAGAACGCGGCGGTGAGCAGCGACAGTGCCGCTACCGCGAGAATGATGACGAAGTACATTCTCTGTTCGAGGTAGTCTTTCAAGAGTATCGCTTTCATATTCTGCTCCTTTATGCTATACAGAGGCATGTAGACGGTTTCGGGCCAACAGCCGACACTACGACCGTGCACTGTCTCGCGTCTCGCTGTTTTGGTGTATTGCTCTACTAATACACTAAGCTATTTCAGCAATAACGTCAAGCCCCTCGCAAAAAAAAGTTTTTTCGCGGGCTGTAATGCATGTTTGGAGCACTTTTCGGCACCTGGTCGGATCAAATGTGCCCGATTTGGCTGGTTTTGAGCTTACTTACATTCCGAAAAGCAGCTTCCACTTGTAATACGCTCTGACCATTTTTACAACCGACTTCTAAAATATTCTGACTATTTTGAAAGTCGACTTCTTAAAATAGTCAGGTAAAATTGAAAGTCAAAAACCGTGTGTTTCTTCGCTTAGCCCGAATTATAAACTAACTCCGGGGTGCAAAAGGCTTTGCTGAGGTTCTGATGTATTGTTGATTCCTGCATAAATAAAGCCGGATGTTCGAGCAGGCAGGCACGGGGAGAAGTCACGACTGATTTTTCGGAAGCCGGCATTCCCGCCCACAAAATAGAGGGGGCGCGAAGTCTTGTTGACCAGTCATGAACCTGTTATATTGTTCCTGACCGCTTTTTGCGCCGACCCGCTGATGAGCCGGCGAGGCCTTGATGTGCCGCAGGAATTTTTTATTTTGACCAATTCTCAGGCAGGTTTGTAAATTTGAACGTATATCATTGCTCCGAAACCGACGCTCTTTATCTAAGGCTATCAAACAAGAAAAGCCTGAACACCGTTGAAATAACCGGTGGGGTTCTGCTGTCTCTTGCTGCAGATGGCACAATTGTCGGGATTGAAATAAAAAATATTGGCAACAGCACTAATTTTGAAAAGCTCAGGCCATATCTGCCGATTAAAGACTTCTCAGAGCCAGAAGAAGGCTATTCGACCGGCATCGTATCAGACAGCGTTCTTGATTATGTTTCCGCCGTTGCCCAGCCGCAGGTAATCGTTATTGGTGGACCAAACGGAGCCGGAAAATCAACTTCCGCTCCAGAAGTTCTGCAGGGTGCTCTTCACGTTGATGAGTTTGTAAACGCCGACACCATCGCTCATGGTTTGTCTGCCTTCAGGCCGGAAAAAGCAGCCATAAAAGCCGGCAGAGTAATGCTTGCACGGTTGCATGAACTGGCAGCGCAAAAAATGAATTTTGCTTTCGAAACAACCCTTTCCAGTCGTTCCTTTGCCCCATGGATAAAGGAACTGAAAAAATCAGGGTATAAATTTTCCATGCTGTTCTTTTGGCTGGAATCGCCGCAGTTGGCAGTAAAGCGAGTGGCAGAGCGCGTTATGAACGGCGGGCACCATGTGCCGGAAGATGTGGTTATAAGAAGATACGAAGCCGGTTTAACTAATTTTTTCAGGTCTTATCAGCCAGCTGCAGATCACTGGAGATTTTTTGACAACTCAAATGCATTCGAGCCGCGTCTGGTGGCATATGGCGAGAAAAATTTCCCTGCGGAAATTTTGATCCCTGAGATATGGGAACCTCTAAAGGAGAAATACCTGTAATGCCTGAAGCAAAAAACAATGAAAATAGCCGCATCGAAGATATTCTGATCGAGAATGCTTTAAAACGCGCCATGCGCAAGGCGGCCATCATGCACAAGAAAATGGGCAACACCGTATACGCCTCAAAAAACGGCGTCGTCTACGCCATCGCCCCCGAAGACATCGTAATCCCCGACGCTCCACCCGAAGATCCACATAGATGAACGCAGATGTTTAATAACTGCAGGCCAGGCCACTGATGAACACAGATTACCCCCGATGTTTGTTTGAATGAATTTGTGTTTTGCCCTATTATCCGAGTGCATCCGCGTTAATCTGTGCCCTGCTGAATTCATCTGTGGCCAAAAATTTTCTCGCGTTAATCTGTGGCTGCAGTTCGGGTTTGGGTCTCGATATTGTCGAAGCGGGCCGGAACCGGGATGGTTCTGACGATTTCTTCGACGGTGGTGATGCCCTGGGCGACCTTTTCGATAGCGTAGTCATACATGCATCTGAACCCGGGGGGAAGGGGCAGCAGCGCGGCACTGCCGGTTTCGCCGAGGGTGATGATTTTGCGCAGTTTTGCGTCGATGCGCAGCAGTTCGAAAACGCCGGTCAGACCGCGGTAGCCAGAGCCGCCGCAGAGTTCGCAGCCTTTTCCGTGTCTGAACGGAATGTCTTTCGGCAGGCCGGGCAGCAGTTCGAGGGTTTCGGCGTCGGGTTGATATGATTCGATGCAGCCAATGCAGACGCGGCGCACCAGACGCTGTGAGAGCACACCGACCAGGCCGGCGGCCAGAATATTGCGCTCGACGCCGAGCGACAGCATGCGTGAGACGGCCGAAGCCGCATCGCGCGAATGTACGGTGGTGAGAACGAGGTGTCCCATCTGGGCGGCCCGCACTGCCATTACAGCGGTTTCTTCGTCGCGCACTTCGCCGATCATGACGATATCTGGGTTCTGGCGCATGAAGGCTCTTGTGTAGTCAGCAAACGACATCACCGGCGTGATCTGCTTCTGGTTGACCCGCGAAATTTCATATTCAATCGGGTCTTCGACCGTGAGAATTTTTTTACTGTCATCTTTGATGTGCTCGATAACAGCGTAAAGCGTCGTCGTCTTGCCGCTTGAGGTCGGCCCTGACACGAGAATCAGGCCGCCCGGCTCATGCAGCATCGCATGGAAAAGATTGAACTTTTCGTTCGACATGCCGAGTGATTCAAGTTTGATCGTCAGACAGGTTTCGTCGAGCACGCGCAGAACGCAGTCTTCGCCATACAGGCCCGGCAGAACCGAGACTCTGAAATCGATACGGCGCGAGCGACCATCCGGGGCGGTGTAACGCGCGACTATGTGGCCGTCCTGCGGCAGACGCCGGTCGGCGATGTTCAGTTCAGAAAGAACCTTTACATGCTGTATGACCGATTGAATGTTCTCAGGGCTCAGCGGCGAGGCAACTTTGTGCAGAACCCCGTCGATTCTGTATCTGAGGCTGACGTTGTTGCTGTAAACTTCAAGATGAATGTCTGAAGCGCGTTGTTGAACCGCAGAGGCAAGCAGGCTGCCACAGATATCGGCCGGCTTCTGGTCGCGCTCAAAAGTTATTTTCTGGTCGTGGCGCAGGGCAATCCGCTCGCGCACCGGGCCGGCATTGAGGGTGGTGTGAGCAACTTCACTTTCTTTGTAGGCAAATTCAAGAGCCTGATCGAGCTCGTAGGCATTCAGCTGCACATGCTTGAACTTAAGGCCGGTAAGATTCTCGACTTCTTTTAGCGCCTGAGCGTCGGCAGGGTCGAGCATGCCAAGAACCGCTTGATGCTCGGCGTTTGCCGGCTTTTTGCCGATCAGCACCACCTGATGTTTGCGGCAGAAATCTTCGGGCAGCGTGCGGATAAAATCGCGATGCAGGGTATAATCGGCCTGGTCAGTAAAATCACGACGGCTGGTCGGCATAAGTTTCCCCCCCCATTTATCTGTTTCCTAAAGCCTAACCCGACTCGACAAATTTCGCAAACTGTAAAAAAACTTTGCCTTCAACCGGGGGTGAAATGCTGTTATACTCGCGATGAAGCCCACAGCAGGAGAGATGGCTTGACGAGAGATATTATCGCCCTTGCCGGGCGCGAACTGAAGCAGCACAAACGCCGCACCCTCGCGGTGATCAGTGGCTATGCGCTCACTGTCGCTTTTCTGATCGTTCTCGCGGCGGTTCTGCTTTATTCGCGCGTCGTTCAGAATATCACGATCGGCGAGGCCGGCACCTATTTTGTCACCTGGCTGCCCGCCTGCGGCGACATCAGTTCACTGAGTGAAGAAGACCTGGCGAAACTTGCACGCGGCATTGTCCCTGCGGTCTGCAAATCGAAATGCGAGAACTGCACCGGCTGCAACAAAAAGCCGGTCGACATTCTCAACGAGGGCTTCGTCATCAACACCAACGGCACCCGGCTGCTGACACTCGATCTGGTCGCGAAGATCCGTGCTCTGCCTCTGATCAGAGATGCTTCGGCCTGCCTGATGTTCAGGTTCCGTAACCCGCAGACAAACACGATTTTCGCGGTCGGCGGCATCGATGTGCAGAGTTCTGCGGTTTCAACCAACTGCTGCGCCGCTTCAGATCTTATCGAGGGAAACTTTCTGAACGGCAGCTTGACCGGCCAGGTGCTCGTCGATATCGGCTTTGCCGGTAACCACGGGCTTAAATGCGGCTCGACTCTGGTTATTGCCAGTGAAACCTTTATGGTGGCCGGTATTATCAATTCAGGTGCCCGGCCGGTTAAACCCGACGTGATCATGCTGTTCGCCGATGCTGAGAGGGTTATCAACCGCCGCATTCACAACCCGCTCGAAAACGAAGCGAACCTGATTCTGATCGAAAGTCGCGATGCCACCGTGCATGGCAGGGCGCTCGAAGACGTAAAAGCACTGATGAAGGGCGACAGCCTGCTGACTACCGGTTGTTATTTTCCGGCAGCGAAGGCAATCGGGCTGAACACCAGACTGATCTGGGCCTTTATGGTTCTGGTTGCCGTCGCTGCGATGCTGTTCTCGGCCAGAATTCAGTGGGCCTCGGTAATCGAGCGACGGCGGAGCTTCGCGATTCTCAAGGCAATTGGCTGGAACAACCGGGTCATCATTCTGCAGCAGCTCGCCGAAACTCTGGCGCAGTCTGTGGCAGGCAGCCTGGCCGGCCTGATCGCCGGGCTGGCAGTTCTGCTGCTGGTGCCTGTAAACAATCTGCTCGGCATCGACGCCACGATGACCGGGGTTCTCAATCCCGGCCTTTTCGCCGCCGTCGTTGCTTTCGCCGTTACTGCCGGGGTTCTGGCCGGCCTGCTGCCGGTAATACTGGTGATCAGACAGCGGCCAGCTGAAGCTTTGCGCCGTGTATAGTTCTTTGCTAAATGTGACGGAGGACCAGGTGATTAAATAATGCCGATAAAGGCGGAATTTATCATGGGGCAGGCAGCCGGGAAGGCTTGCCGGCGTTGCGGTTAAAATTGTTGGTATATGATTAAATGATGCTGGAGAGTTCGAAGATGTCTCTGTTACAGGTCGAGAATGTTGCTAAAAGCTTTTTTCAGCGCGGTAACGAGCTGAAAATTTTCTCTGAGGTTTCTTTCGCGGTAGAACCTGGCGAGCTGCTGCTGATTTCTGGCCGCAGCGGCACCGGCAAATCGACGCTGCTTAACCTGCTTGGCGGCCTTGAACCGGTCAGTGCCGGCCGCATCGTTTTTAACGGGCGGGTGGTAACCGATCTGAGCATGTCTGAACTGGCAGAACTTCGTGCCACCGGCATCGGCATGATTTTTCAGAATTTCAATCTGATTCCTGGCTGGTCGGCCCTCGAAAATGTCGAAGCAGTGCTGATGCACCGCGGTATCAGCCAGACTGAACGACTGCAGCGCTCGACTGCGATTCTTGCAGAACTCGGGCTGGGCGAACGCCTTCACAATCTGCCGGCCGAATTGAGCGTCGGGCAGCAGCAGCGCGTTGCCATCGCCCGCACTCTTGTAAATGACCCGGCCATGATTCTGGCCGACGAGCCCACCGGCGACGTCGACCCCGAAACCGCCGACGAAATTCTGCATCTGCTGCTGCCGCGCATAAAAAGCGGCAGAACCGCAATGATTGTTGCTTCGCACGGGCTGTTCAACCCGGCACTGGCCACCAGAACCGCCAGTCTTAAAGATGGAAGGCTGTATCTCTGACATGTCTGATCTTTTAATCTGCGCTCTGCGAGAGCTGAAAAGACGAAAACTGCGGACCCTCGCCGGTCTGTCAGGCTTTTTTCTCGGCTGTATGCTTATTACC
>DAOQWI010000014.1:0-22217 GCA_035342015.1 Candidatus Ozemibacteraceae bacterium
ACCGTTAAATGCAACTGGTAAGACTGCAGAAACTGCTCGCCAACTGGGGCGTCGCATCACGCCGCGCCGTCGAAAAACTTATCGATGCCGGAGCCGTTTCGGTTAACGGACAGACCGTTGAAGGTCAGGGTTTTTCGGTCGACGCCGACAACCCTCCGGTGATAAAAGTTAACGGCAAAATTATTACGCCGCCAGCCGGCGATTGCCAGATTTATGTTTTTAACAAGCCTCTGCGCGTCGTTACCACGCTGAAAGACGAACGCGGCCGCCCAACTATCGCCGATTACCTGCCACCTGGCCGGCGCCTTTACCCTGTCGGGCGTCTCGACTACGACTCGACCGGACTGCTGCTGATTACCAATCATGGTGAACTGACCAACCGCCTGCTACACCCATCTTTCAAGGTCGACAAGGAATACCTGGTGAGAATTTCGGGCACACCACTTTCAGCCGAAGAAAGCGAAAAATTCAGCAGCGGCCTCGAACTCGACGACGGCCTGACTGCCCCATGCCGCATCAGAAAGAACTCAGAACCCGACAGCTACACGGTTGTCATTCGCGAAGGCCGAAAACGCCAGGTGCGCCGCATGTTCGCCCACCTCGGTCGCCAGGTAATTGGCCTGCACCGCGTCAGATTCGGCCCGCTGAGCATCGGCAACCTGAAAGCCGGCGAGCTCAGGCCTTTAAACGCAGAAGAAAAGGCAGCCCTGCTCAAAAGCGCCGGGCTGCCCATTTAACTCAGTTCAATTTATTTGTTAGCTTCAAGAATGGCGTTTTTCAGGCGTTTGAGGTGCGGAGCGACCTTTTCTGTTGCCAGACCACTCTTTTGCAGAGCCAGCCACATGGCGGCAGCCTGATGGAGTTTGCCGCTCTTTTCCAGTTTCCAGGCTTCAATGATCGATGCAGTTCCGACAACGACGGCATCAACGCTGAACGAAGCAAGATTACCTGCGAGACTGAAAGTGCCGGCAAAGCTTTCGGCGCCTTCGATTTCAATTTCAACCCAGTCGTTGGCGGGATAATTGACACGACTGATCAGGTCCTTGTCGGCCGTAACCTTCAAACTGGCTTCATCAGAGCAGAATTTCGCAAAAATCTCAGCCGGGAAAGCCAGACTGACGAATTTTGCGGCCGGCGCGGCATCAGTCGGAGCTGCTTCGTTTTCGCTGCTGCCGGCAGCTGCGATTCCGGCATCGGCACCGACTTCCTGGTCTGCCAGGGCGTCGATTTCTGGTGCCACACCAGGAGCTTCCGAATCAAATTCTTCTTTCAGAGGCTTTCGCGCAATGCTGGCCGACTTAGCTTTATATGAACTCGAAATAGCCACTTCTCTGGCCGATTCTAAGGAACCGTCGACAGAAGAAGAATCTTTGATTTCTTCCTGAGGAATCATCGAACCTCTCGGTCCCGCCTTGCGTTCCTCCATCATTTCATCCGATGGAACCGGGGCCGGAGCTGGAGCTGCGGGAGCCGCGGCCGGAGGCGGAGGTGGCGCAGACTGAACTGCCACATTGACACGACCCGGATCAACGGCTCCGGTCTGATTGCCCATTTCTCTTCCGAGGTTCAGGTTTGCCGAAACCAGTTCGATTTCAGAGGCGGAAATTTTATCACCGGCAACACCTGCGAGGGTGATCTTGCCGTTTCCCTGCGGTTCAAAACGGTATTCACGATTGGTCGCCAGATGCACCAGCACGAGCGAACCATCTTCTGAAACTTTGACTTCGACGCCATCAGGGAGCATTTCTGCCAGTCCGACGTTCCATTCATCGCCGGCCAGAGAAGCCTGAACCGTGCCGGTTATTTCGGTGACCAGTGCCACGTCGGCGGCTCTGACAGCCACAGAACACATCAGACAATAACAGACCGCAAGAATTACAGCAAACCTGTTAAACATTTTTTTCCTCCAGGTTATCGATTGTGAAAAGCTCAACTTCGTTGGCTTTTCCACGCAGACTCGTTTTTTCAATGAATTTCCATTGCACCGGCATTTTGACCAGCCCGACAACTTCGCCACTGGCGATTATCGAAGTTTTATATTCCTTGTTGAGGTTTTCCATGCGCGAACAGGCGTTAACGGTATCACCGATGACAGTGAACTCGGCCTTTCGTTCTGAACCGATGTTACCAAAAACAACATTGCCGGCATGAACTGCCAGACCGACCTTCAAATCGGCGCCATGGCAAATAGCCTTGAATTCAGGCGATTCTGTATATCTGACAATCTCTATCGCCGCTTTTATTGCATCATCGGCAAAATCGGCATGCTCGACCGGAGCGTTGAAAAACGCCAGCAGACCGTCACCAAGGAATTTGTCGACGACACCGCGATTATTCATGATGATTTCGGTCAGCCTGGCAAAGTAGGCATTGAGAAACTCTACCACCGCATGCGCGTCGTGCTGCTCACTGAAGGTCGTGAAGCCGCGGATATCGGCGATCAGTATGCACAACCGCCGGCGTTTTCCCTGCAGAAAATCGCGATCATTCGAGGCGAGAATCTCTTTAACCACCGAATCGCTGACGTAGCGGCCGAAAACCTCGCGCACTCGCCGCCGGTCAAGATAGATAGCCCGATAGGCAATAAAACGTTCGCAGGCAAGAAGTGCCAGCAGCAGCAGCATCGGCCTGACTACCGGAATCACCAGAGGGTCAAACCAGAAAACCGCAACGCCGAGCCAGGCAACGAAAATCAGCGAACCGATGACTATCGCATAAGATCGGCTTAGTCTGGCAATTACCAGCAGCCCGACCAGCATTGCGACGACTCCCCAGAGTTCATGACCTGGCGCCAGCGGCTGCAGAAAACGATTGCCAAGAATATTATCGAGAATACTGGCATGCACTTCGACCCCAGGCATGTAACCAAATGGCGTGGCCTTGAAATCGGTTATGTCGGTAAAGCCGAGCAATACTATCTTGCCAGCCAGGTCAACAGGCTGCGGCCGGCCGCTGCGGTAAGCTTCGATTATCTGGTGCACTGGCACCGTTCTGACAGTTCCACGAGGCCCGCGAAAATTTATCTGCTGCAAAGCCTGCGCTGGCGTAGCGACCTGAGCAACGCCGCTGCGCAGGGCTGCCGCCATCGAAACGGCGAACACCGGCCCGGTCGGCCCCTGCCCAAACAGCTCGACATGCCTGATCACACCGTCTTGCGAGGTTGCCAGGTTGAAGTAGCCGGTGTTGTCTTTTTTGGCAATATGCAGCAGGGCCGGGTCAGAAAACACTGGCTGGCCGTGTTCCCAGGCAAAGCCGGCAATAAGAGAGGTTCCTGACGCAACCAGTTCGAGCAGTGCATTTCTAAATGGCTTGTCAAAGCCGATTTCTCGCAAAAATTTAGGTGGCAGATCCACCTGCAGGCGACCGGCAGTTTCTTTAACATGCTCTCTGATTACGCTTTCAGAGCCAGGAGCAAAAACCAGATCGAGCAACAGCGTCGAAGCCGAAGCATTTTTTACCGCCTGCACCAGTTCGGCATAGACCGGGCCCCAGGCAAACATCGGGCGCCCGGCCCAGGAGAGTGTTTCCTGGTTGATGCCGGCGATCACGATGCGTGAATCGACCTCGGCCACGCCACGACGGCGAAACTGCAGATCGAGAAACCGGTTTTCGGCATCGTCAATCAGTCCGGGGCCGGCGCCGTAAATAATTACACCGAGCAGCAGACAGACTACCCAGCTCAAATAATCGATTCGCATTTTGTTTCCCTGCAATGCAGCTACCGCTTAATTTACCACAATCAGTCAGAATCAACACCAATATTCAAACCGTGGTGCGGCAATCCGTCACCAATATAACGAGCAACCCGGCCTGCAGATTCAACTTTTTTTTCGCCAGCCCGTTTTTTTGCTCTTTGTTCTCAAGGTCGCCTGCATCTGACAAATCACAAAAAACCACCGACACTTCTGACGCTTTTTTATTGAATTACAAGATGCCAGTGATCAGCATGGATTAATTCGGACATTTTGGGGCATTCTATGGGCTAAGACTTTGCTTGCTTCTGTCTGAGCTTGAAAGGCAGGATCGAAGATGATATATTTTTCATTAAAGACCCTTTGAGTAGGTTGGGAATGGCCTTACAAACATCACCAAAAAACATCCAAGAGGGTTTTTCAATCCCTTGATATCATTTTAGGGGAAATGGTAGCGTAGGGGGTGCCATGTCTGCCACAAGCCCGTTTTTTTTTGAGATTCTTGAAAATGCCGAACTACTTCTTGTTAAAAAAAAGAGCCAACCCGGTGATGTCACTTCTGAACAGTTGTTCGAAGCAGAAATCTTTCTGGCGCAACTTAAACGGTTATTTGAACAAAAGCCGAAAGAGCACCCTGCCGCACTTGCCGAAAAGCTGCACAAAGAAAACAAAGCTGTTTTTGACGCTGCACACACCAATGCAAAGGCACAGGCTGAAAAATTTGCCATCGTTCAGAGTATGTCTGACAAAGAAAAAAAGGCGCATCTGGCCGATGTTTCAGCCAGACTACATAAAGAAGCCCAAAATTTTGCAGATCAGTGGCTTTTTAACCTTAGCCTTGTCGTGACTCATCAGACAACGCCTCCTTTAGATTCTGGAGCGCCTGTCGACGATGATATTGAAAAGACGCTTAAAGAGCTCAGAAGACTCGGCTATATCGCAGAAGCGGTCGACAAGATCGATATTCTTTTATGCAAAAAGGGTCTCAGTGGGCGCAAGGCGGATAAAGAACTCGACGCAATACCAATTGGCGATCAATACGATGTCGTAGTCAACGGCACCTTTTTTACCGGAACAAAACCTCTCGGAGCGATAATCATCAATGGTGAGTTTGAACATGCTCCCAAGCTTGAAAAGATAAAAAAACGGGGCGCTCTGGCCGTCATGGCAGACGGCAGCTACGCCATCGCTCAGACAGAGGATGAGACGCGAGAAGGGGTAACGGCCAACTTTAAAACCCCAGGCAAACCGAAGAATAAAGTCAAAAATCTAATGTCTGGTGGCGTGCTGATAATCAGCAGCGGGGAAGGGTTGTCTGGTGGAAATATTCTTCGTGAGCAGCGATTCGATCAGCCCCGAGCCGGTCTGAATGGCAAGATTTCGAGCGCCTGGGACTCGGAGCAGCTCAGGGCGACTGACCACACGGTTTTTGCTCTGCGCAAAGGACAGCTTTATGTAATCGTAACTCCCAGAGCTGCAAAGCAGACGAACCAAAAGCAAGTTAACGAAACCAGCGGGCTGCAGATTCAAAAAAATCTTCTCAAGCTTGGCTTTGATGCTGCGGTTATCTTTGACGGTGGCAGCAGATGCTATCTGAACAGCAAAAACCGGCAACTCAAATACGAGAACGATGTCAAGAAAGTCAGCGAAATTCCGTGCGGCTTTGGCATTAAAATTCGTAAACAACAAGGAAGCAAGTGATGCAGCGCTTTTTACAGGTATTTCTGCTCGGTATGTTTATGATTTATTGCTCTGGGGCTTGCACCGCAGCTGATAACGAAGCAGAAGCCCAAAAAAATGGCATGGCTCTGATCAGACTTTTCGAGAACAAACAGAAGAAAACGACTCTCGCAGCGGTAAAGAAGCTGCTGAAAAAACCAACCAACCTCAACTGTAAAGGAAGGTATGGGTATCGGGTTCTTGCCTGCGCTATCTACCATACTGATAATCCCGAAATAGTCGATATGCTTATAAAAGCTGGCGCTGACGTAAATGGCCGTATTTTTCCCGACAGGAAGAGTCACACTGTATTGCATATCGCCGCTCTTCACAACGCCAAACCAGCAATTATAGATATGCTTATCAAGGCTGGCGCTGATGTTGATTCGAGAAACGATCATGGTTCTACACCTTTGTTTTATAGTATTGGAAGCCCGAAAAACATGCAGCTTCTTATCAATGCGGGCGCTGATGTGAATATCAGAGATGGCACAGGCGTTACTCCCCTGTTGGATGGGGTACTTAGCAATTGTGAGCCGGCATATATCGAAGTGCTTATTAAAGCCGGAGCAGATGTAAATGCACGGGGTTATAGCAACGACAGTACCGCTTTTGTGATAGCTAGCGGGAACAACAACGATCCTGAAGTATTGTCTGAGCTTGCCAGGCTTGGGGCCGATATACATGCAAGAGAATCCTGCGGTCGGAACGCTTTGATGAAGGCGGCAGAATACGATAATACTGCGCAGATATTCCGCCAACTGGTAAAGATGGGTATAGATGTGAATGAGAAGAACGAAACCGGCAAGACAGCTCTGATGTACGCTGTCTGCAATCCGGTGCCTTTTAATACTCTGATCGAACTTGGAGCTGACGCACATGTCAGAGATACTGATGGAAGAAATGCGCTGTTGCATGCAGGCCTCAAAGCTTATTTTACAAGCGAAACCATTAATACCCTGGTTCAGGCGGGGCTGGATATAAACGCAACCGACAACTTCGGCAAAACAGCCCTGTATTACGTTACCAAAGCAGAACGAAGGGACCAGATGGAGATTCTGGTCAAGAAGGGAGCGGATGTTGGCATATGTCTTGAAAACGGCAAAACGGTGCTGATGGAGAGCGTGAGCGATTGCTGGAACTTTTCCAGAGAGTGTCTTGAATCTATTCTTGCAGCCGGAGCCGATGTCAATGCTCGCGACAACGATGGCAAGACAGCTTTGATGTACGCTGTTTACGATTATAATCGGAATGCAATAAATGAGAGTCGTGTCAAAAATTTCATATATGTGATTGACAGACTGCTTAAAGCGGGTGCCGACAAGAGTATCAAGGACAATTCAGGCAAAACCGCTTTTGATTACGCCAAAGAGCAGAGAGATCTGGCCGATACCGAGGGATATCGCCAACTCAAGCCAGATTTCTGAATCAGGTCAGTATGACCAGCAGGGCAAATGCACTAAAATGTCTACGCCATAAGCAATTTCCGCAAGAAAAGCAAAAAAACCAGAAAACATACCACTTACAGCCATTCTCGTTACGCTGATTCTGGAATGCAGGCATCAGATTGTGGGCGAGCCACAATAGGTTATCTTTGATCCAATATTGAAAAGTGGCTGACAATTTTCGTTTACAGCGTTAAAATAGCAGGGTACAAAACAAGCTCTTTTACTGACAATTGTGTAAAAAATCGACCCGACCGGCAGGCCGGGCCGCCAAGCCGGTTAAATCGATTGATGATAATGCATCGGTGATTCTACAGACAGGCACACAAGGAGGAAAGGGATGCAATCCCTGCGCATTCAGGAACACCCGGTATTGAAATTTCCGGAACGTAAACTGGTAAAATTCTTCTTTGACGACCGCGAGTATGAAGGCTACGAAGGCGAACCGATCGCCGCCGCCCTGCATGCCGCCGGCGTCAGAACCCTGCGCCGCAGCCCTCAGAAAGACCGGGCCCGCGGCTTTTTCTGTGCCATTGGTCGCTGTTCAAGCTGCATCATGGAAGTCGACGGGCAGGTAAATATCATGACCTGTATCACTCCCCTCAAGGAAGGCATGAAAATCCGCATGCAGAAAGGGCACGGTGTCATTCACCCATGAGTCGCAACACTGAAATATTTGTAATCGGCGGCGGCCCGGCCGGCCTTTCGGCAGCTATTGTCGCCTCACAGCTCGGCGCCAGAACTCTACTGGTCGATGACAGCGCCCGCCTTGGCGGACAGTTGATCAAGCAGACTCATCGTTTCTTCGGCAGCAGCAACCGCGACGCCGGCATCAGAGGCATCACCATTGCCGAAATGCTCTGCAAAGAAGTTAAAGATGCTTCTGACAGACTGACAGTTCTTGAAAATACCGCCGCCGTTGGCTTTTACGCGAACAAAGAAGCTGGCATTCTTTCTCAGGATGTCTACGAACGCGTTTCTTACCAGGCTGCCATCGTCTGTACAGGCGCCACCGAAAACAGCCTGGCCTTTGAAAACAATGATCTGCCAGGCATTTACGGCGCCGGCGGCGTTCAGACTCTGATGAACGTGCACGGAATCAAACCCGGCCGCAAGATTCTCATGGTCGGCAGCGGTAATATCGGCCTGATCGTCAGTTATCAGCTTCTGCAAGCCGGCGTTGAAGTGGTCGGCCTCGTAGAGGGCATGCCCACTATCGGCGGCTATCTGGTTCACGCCAGCAAAATCCGCCGCCTCGGTGTGCCGATCTACACTTCACACACCATTTTGAAGGCGCTCGGGGAAACCGGCGTCGAAGGCGCAATACTCTGCCGCGTCGACGAGCGTTTCCAGCCTGTGCCAAACACTGAATTAACGATTGAATGCGACTGCATCTGTCTCGCAGTCGGGTTGACGCCACTGATAGACCTTTTTCAGCAGGCACAGTGCCGCATGGTTCACGTCGGTGAACTCGGCGGGCTCGTGCCGCTGCATGATTCAGCGATGCGCACCACCAACCCTGACGTCTTTGTGGCCGGCGATGCCTCTGGCATCGAAGAAGCCACTACCGCGATACTTGGCGGCCGCATTGCCGGTGCCAGAGCCTACGAAAGCATTCATGGCAAATCGCCGAAAGCTGAAGCGATTGTCGAAGAGGCTCGCGAAGAGTTGCGAACCCTGCGGTCAGGCTCAACCGGTGAACGTATCCGCTGGGGCCGCGAACGCGTTCTCAAGGAGGTCGGAGCATGCTGAAAAATACCGGAATCATCACTAATGAAGAACTAAAACCGGTTCTACCGGCACAGACCCGTCTCGAAAAGGGGCCGGTAGCCATTATTGAATGTCTGCAGGATATCCCCTGCGACCCATGCGTGTCAGCCTGCCCGGTCAAGGCGATTCAGATGCAGTCTGGCATTACCGACCGGCCGCAACTGGACTTCGAAACCTGCACCGGATGCGGGGCCTGCGTGCCGAAATGCCCGGGCCTGGCAATCTTCATTGTCAACATGAAGCACAATGTTCCGGGCAAAGCGCTGCTGTCGATGAGCTACGAACTGCTGCCCGTGCCGGCAAAAGACCAGGAAGTCGATGCCCTCGATCGCACCGGCAAGTTTGTCTGCAAGGCAAAAGTTGCCAGAGTCATCAACCCGCCCGCCTACGATCGTACCGCGGTAGTAACTATCGAAGTTCCGGCCGATCGTATCAACGATATACGCGCCATCAAAGTTTGACAGGGGGAAAGCCAATGAAAATCATCTGCAGATGTCAGGATGTAACTGAAGACGAAATCATCGCCGCCATCAGACAGGGCGCGACCACTATCGACGAAATCCGCCGCCTCGTGCGTGCCGGCATGGGCTCATGTCAGGGCCGCACCTGCCGCCGCCTCGTTTCACAGATCATCAGCCGTGAACTTAAAACGCCCGCCGCTGAAATTTACCCGCCGACTTTCCGCCCGCCCAACCGCCCTGTGTCTTTCGAGCTGATCAACGCCGAGCTCGCCAGGCACGCAGACGAAGAGGGGGAAGAAAAATGAACAGAGCCTTTGATGCCGTAATCATCGGCGGTGGCATTCTCGGCATTTCGACTGCCTACGAACTTGCCCGCGCCGGCATGAAAAATATCTGTGTCCTTGAGCGCAAATACCTCGCCAGCGGTTCAACCGGCCGCTGCGGCGGCGGTTTCAGACAGCAGTGGAGCACCGAAGCAAATACCACTCTTGCCATGGCTTCGGTTCAGCGCCTTGAAGGACTCGAAGAAGAACTCGGTTACCGCACTGAATTCTTTCAGGGCGGCTACCTGATTCTTGCCCATACCGAAGAAGAAGAACAGCAGTTCGCAAAGAACGTCGCGATGCAGCGCAAGCTCGGCCTCGAAGTCGACATGGTCGACCCGGCAGAGGCCAGAAAGATCGTGCCGTTCCTTAACACTGAAATGATCCGCAAAGCCACCTGGTGCCCCAAAGATGGGCACATCAACCCGTTTCTGCTGACACAGGGCTATGCCAACGCCGCCAAACGCCTGGGCGTAGAAATCCACCTCTGGACCAACGTCACCGGCATCATGAAGAAAAGCAATGTCTTCTTCGTCATGACCGAAAACGGCAACACCTACCAGACGCCGCTGCTTTTCAACTGCGCCGGCGGCTTTTCGAAGGGTATCGGTCAGATGCTCAACGTTGATATTCCGGTCGACCCCTACCGTCACGAAATTCTCGTCACCGAGCCGGTCGAGCGCCTCTGGAACCCGATGGTAATCAGCTTCAGCGTCGGCCTCTACGCCCGTCAGGAAATGAGCGGTGGCGTCGTCATGGGCATGGGCGACCCGAACGAACCGGTCGGAACCTATGTCGGCAGTTCGATGCACTTCATGTATGAGATGAGCAAACGCTTCAGCCAGCTTTTCCCCAAACTCGACAAGCTGAGAATCGTCAGACAGTGGGCCGGTCTCTACGAAATGACGGCAGATGCACAGCCGATACTTGGCCCGGTCGAAGAAGTCGACAACTTCATTCAGGCAAGCGGCTTCTCAGGTCACGGCCTGATGCTGGCCCCGGCGGTAAGCATGCTGCTCGCCGACCTGGTGGCCAATAAAAAGAAAAGCCCGGTTATCGACGATCTCAATGTTAAGCGCCTCTATAACCTGAAAGACGTTGTCAAAGAAAAATCAGTTGTCTGACGGGGTACCATTGACGCTTTTTGTTTCGGTCATTAGAATTGACAAATAATCAAAGCAGGAGGGCCAGAAGTGAACTATCGCCTTAAAAATGCCTTTTTCGCGTTTCTTACCGCAGGTGCTCTTTTCTCCGGTGCTGCCTACGGCAGAGCTCCGGTAACCAATATTTCGGGTGACCAGAATCCCATCGACGGCGCACTGGTAATGATGCAGCCCGTCACGGTCGGCAAAGGCAATCTTATTGGCGGTTTCCTTGGCAAGACCCTCAATATTCCGAAACAGGTAAAAATCGATGACGTCGGCTATCTCGTGTTCGCTCTGGCAGCCGATGCCATTCAGGTAAACCCGGCCGATCCAAAGGGCTACCACGAAAAGTCTGTCAAACCCTACCTCACCGACAGCAAGGAAATGACCGATTCTCTCAAACTGAGAAGAACCGCCCGCCAGATCCGCTTTCAGGCTCTCAAAGGTGCGATCAGCAAAGCCGAAGGCCTGAATGAAGAACAGAAGAAACGGGTTCTCGAATTCCTTTCCCAGTCGGTCGGTTCACCGATGGTGGTAATGTCCAAGTCACCGCTGCCTTCTTTTATGCCGTCTCCCGGCCCGTGCATGATTCCGCTCGGCGCCGAAATGGTTGCTGACAAAACTGGTAATCGCCTCGGCATCGAAACTTCGATGATCTGCGTTCTCGACATCGAATCAGAAGGTAAAAAACTCTTCTCGGTCGATGATGCCCTTAAAAATGACACCCTCGACCTCGTCGTTGCCCATGAAAACGGTCACGCCATCATGTTCGACATGTATGGCAAGCTGTTTCAGAAGATTCAGCGCACCTCTTCGAACGGCCATGACGCCCCGATCATCACCGACGTGGGCCTTGCCTATGTCGAAGGCTGGGCAGAAGCTTTCGAAGCCGTTTATGGCCCTGCTAACCCCAAACTGGCCGAAAAAGACCGCACCAAATACAACATCTCTGAATTCCTGTATGCCCGCCAGGACCCGATCCGCCGCGACCGATACGTCTGGGCCAGCAATGTCGGCAAGAAAACCGGCGTTCTCAAGAACGGCCTGCAGCTGATGTCGACCGAAGGCGTTATCGCCGGTCATATTTATGACATTCTCACCAGCCGCGCCATCAACGCCCCCTACGAAAAGTGCATTCAGACAATGCTGACCGCGCCGATGAACTTCATGGAATTCGTTCAGAACTACGTCAAGCTTTTCCCCGAAGACAAGAAGGTCATCTACCGCATCATGCTCGAAAACTCACATTATGTGACCATGCATGAAAATGCGGCCGAAAGCTACAAGAACTACTACGAATTCAAAGTCGCCTATACTCAGAAAAAGATCAGCAAAGAAGACTTCACCAAAGCCAAAGCCCAGTATAAAGCTTACACTGAAGGCCTGTTCGCCGAAGCGATGAAGAGCGACAACATCTTCGCCAACGTCGGCCCGCAGATGTGGTTTGCCGGCAAAATCAACCTGACCCAGATGAAAAAAGAAGCCGGCGCCGCCAAGAAATATCTCGCCACTGCTTTCGGCAAGAAAGATGAATTCTACGAATTCAGACTCGACCTGAACACCGCCACCGTCGAAATGTTCAGAATGATCGGTTTTGCTGAAGCCGATGCAGCCAAACTGGTTAAGGCCCGTGAAGAAAAAGGTTTCTTCAAAGGCAACCCGGTCAGCATCATCAAGAGCACTGTCGGCGACGAACGCTTTGCCAAATACAATGCCGTTCTCAACCTGACTCCCTATGACCACACCAAAGCCGATGCCATTGCTCAGTATAAAGAACAGTCACTCGCCCTGTGGCCTGAAGATATCGCCAAACTCGGCAGATAATTCATAACAGATCCAGCAGACAGGCCGTTCCGCAAGGAGCGGCCTGTTTTGTTTGCAGGCAGACCCGGTTACGTTTATAATCTCAAACATGCGAATACTTATCAATGCGGTTTCCGCAAGGGCCGGCGGCGGTGTTTCCTACCTGATCAACCTGCTGCAGTCGTTGCCACGCCTCTGCCCTGACGACCATTTTCTGGCCGCCATTCCCGACATCAGACTGCCGGTCGAAATCTCTACACTTGAGAATCTCACAATCAGGGTCATACCCGAGGCGTCAGGCAATGTTTTCAAACGCTATTTCTGGGAAAACACCGGTTTGATAAGCCTGTGCCAGTCCTGGAACGCCGACCTGCTGTTCTGCGTGGCGAATATTATTCCGCTGCGCAACCCGGGCATACCTGTAGCAGTGATGATTCAGAACGTCGCTCCCCTCACCCCGCGCGTGCTCTATCTGCTGAAAAAATTCGAACCGGTGCAGAAATATCTGCAGATGCTGCTTCTACAAAAGCTGACCCTCTACGCGGTCAGAAACAGCCAAAAGGTTATTTCCCTTTCACAGGCGGCCGCCGGATTACTGCAGAAGTGGCAGCCCAGTCTGGAATCGGCGGTTCTTTATCATGGCATCGCAGATGTTTTCAGCCCTGATGTTCCGAGGCCGAAGCAGGCAGGCAATCAGCCGTATTTTCTTTATGTATCGAATTTATACGTCTACAAGGGCTTCGAGTATCTCGTCGAAGCCATGGCTCTCAACCCTGATCTACCGAGGGTTATGATTGCCGGGCGGGCATTCGATCAGGGCTATATGCGATATATATCAAGCCTGATCGAAAAATTCGGGGTTAAAGACCGGGTGATTTTTCTCGATTCGCTCGAATATCGTGATCTGCCCGGCTGGTATGCCCACGCAACCGCAATGGTCTCGCCATCCTGGTGCGAATCTTCATCCATCATTCTGCTTGAAGCGATGGCCTGTGGTTGCCCGGTAGTAGCTATGAATACCGGGCCGATGCCGGAAATATGCGGCGAGGTCGGCATTTATGCCGAGCCTTTCAGCGCCGACGAACTTGCAACCGCAATGCAGCGGGCCACCGAAATTGACCGGAACAAGTTACGCGAAAAACTTGTGGCAAGAGCTGCTGAATTCACCTGGGAAAAAGCGATGCAGGATCACGCCCGCATTTTTGCAGACATGGCAAAACCGGGCAAGAGTTGTTAAGCTCCACCCGGATATTTAGCGAATTTATCTGTTTGCAATCGACGAGTCTCTACCTGCCATTACAGCTTTCGGTCACCGGCAGAAATTGGATGCTGCCGATTAAACGAACTCTTGCGGCAATCAAAACGTCATCGCTGCATCTGCCAGCCGGTTTCCCACCAGGTCCTTGGCGCCGCCCGCGAAATTACCAGTCTCTGGCTGGGCTGATGTTGAGGTGAGACGGCAAGACTGCCTTCGCAGAATGGCATGCTGCGCCGAGCACCGGCAAGTCGGTTGCGGCGGGTAATGTAGAAATCAGAGAACATCGAGTGTTTCAACATCAGCTGCTCCTGTCTGCAATTCCGGGCCATGGGCCGCGGCGGTTGGCGCGGCAGAGCGCTTCAAGCTCCAGCTCGAGCTCTCTGAGTTTTCTATCAATGGCATTCAGGCGGTCGATTTCTTCGCGACATTTCTCTGAAATCTCGTTTTCGACCACTTTTTCTTCGCGCTTCAATGCTTCGATTGAATTCTGAATCAGTTTCAACCGCAGCTTGTCTTCGTTATTCAGCTGCAGGTCGCCTTCAGGTTCACGGGTTTTGAACAACGGGATAAGTACACCCATCTTTAACCCTCCGTCAATTTGGATTAGCCGCCGACTTATTACAACGACCATCAGGTTATCGGCAGAGTGCATAAATTTAATTAGTATTAGCGCTTGCCATGCCCCCCGGTTTGGGTTAGATTTTTTATCAAAGAACGCGAAAGGAAGCAAACATGCTCACACATTTCCGCCACATCCGCAGCTTCTGCCTCATTTTTGCCCTGCTGCTCACTGTCGCCGTTTCGGCCCAGACAGACATAAAACCCCGCAACATCATTTTTCTTATCGGTGATGGCATGGGTGTCGCTCACATAACCGCCGCCCGCATCGAGCATGGCCCGCTCAATCTCGAGCGCTTCAAAATCATGGGTCTGCACATGACAGGTTCGGCAAACGATTACGTTACCGACTCGGCCGCCGCCGGCACCGCGCTGGCTACCGGCTTTAAGACCAACAATGACGTGGTCGGCCAGAGTCCTGAAGGCAAGCCCCTGAAAAACCTTATGGAATATGCCCGCGAAGCCGGCAAAGCCACCGGTGTCACCGTCACCAGCATTCTGCCGCATGCAACCCCGGCTGCCTTTTCTGCACATCACATCGCCAGATATCATTATGACACCATCACCGAACAACAGGCCAACTCTGGTCTCGACGTGATGATCGGCGGCGGTCTGAGTAACTACTACCCCCAGACCACGCCCGGCAGCCGCCGAAAAGATGACAAACATATTCTCAATCTGCTGCGTTCAAAAATGCCGGTTGTGCTCAGCATCGAGACGCTGCGCAAGGTGAAAGCCCCGAAGCAGCTGACCGCAATTCTTTCGTCTGGTCACCTGCCGCCGGCGATCAAGCGCGATTACACTCTCGGCGAACTTACCGGCAAGGCTCTTGAATGCCTCACCCAGAACGAAAAAGGCTTTGTGCTCATGGTCGAAGGTTCACAGATCGACCTTGCCTCGCACGATCAGGATATGCCGCGTATTACCGGCGAAGTTAAAGATTTCGACACAGCAGTTAAAACCAGCCTCGACTTTGCTGAAAAAGACGGTAACACGCTGGTTGTAGTCACTGCCGATCACGAAACCGCCGGCATCACCCTGCCAATGAAAACCATCGTAAACGACAAAATCGTTAAGCCGACCTTCTCGAGCGACAATCACACCGCCGCAATGGTTCCGGTTTTTGCCTACGGCCCGGGTGCCGAAAATTTCGCCGGCATTCAGGCTATCGATGATGTCGGTCGCAAGCTCATTGAACTGGTAAAGTAAGATGACCGCCAGCGACGCCAGTACGACCAAAAAACCCGGGGTTCTGCAGATCATCATTCTGCTGGCCGCCGTTGCCCTGATGCTCATCGGCTTCAAAAACGGCGAGCATCGCAGTTACTTTCAGAAAGCGATTCTGGTGTGCACACAATGCATAGGACTGGGTTGAAAATCAGATTCTGGTCGCAGGCAGCCGCCACTCTCGGCAGCAATGCCTATCTTGTCGGTCTCAAAACCGGCAATCTCTATACCGGCGTTCTCAAACACGGCTGCGTGCCGACACTCAACTGCTACAGTTGCCCGGCCGCGCTGTTTGCCTGCCCGATTGGTGCCATGCAGGTAACGGTTGCCGGTGCCGGCGGCCTCGATCTGACTGCTCTGCACACCATCGGCGCCAGACTCGCGGCAATCTCAACCTCGCTGCCATTGCTGGTGATTGGTTTTCTGGCCTTGATCGGCGGCATTGTCGGTCGCGCCGCCTGCGGCTGGATATGCCCGTTCGGCTGGTTTCAGGAACTGCTCAACCGTATTCCGTCGCCCAAATTCAACGGGCCGCAGGTTCTCAAATATCTGAAATACGTGATTCTCATCGTTTTCGTCTTTCTGCTGCCGGCTTTCTGGCTCGATGAATACGACGGCGGCGAGCCAAGTTTCTGCAAATACATCTGCCCGGCGGGCACCCTTGAAGGTGGCCTGCCGCTGGCGTATCTGCAACCCGGCCTGCGCAGCCAGCTCGGCTGGCTGTTCACCTGGAAAGCTTCGCTTCTGGCATTACTGATTGCCGCCGCAGTATTCATACGCCGGCCGTTCTGCCGCTGGGTCTGCCCGCTCGGCGCATTCTACGGGCCATTCAACAAAGTCAGCCTCTACCGCATCGAATTCGAAAAAGAAGGCTGTATCGAATGCGGTGCCTGCTCACGCAAATGCCCTGTCAGCCTAGACGTGCCGCGTCAGGTCGACCAGGCCGAATGCCTGCGCTGCCTCGAATGCCGCGACGCCTGCCCGAAGCAGCTCTTAAAAATCTCCCGCCGCTAACGTAAATGAGCAAGTAAGCATTGCCGATCAATTGCCGTCGCGCCATAGGGCTATATGATCGGGGAAAAAAGCTCTAAGAACTAGAAACAAGGGTTCTCAAGCAATCGATAAGAAGAAGTCCTGGCCAGTCTCCGGAAGATTTCATGTTTGCAGCTTTCCAGAAAAGAATGGCGTGAGGCTATCACAAGTTGTGACAACCTTCCCAAACACTGTTAAATAAAGCCCTGCACTGCCATTTGCGTTCACCAAACAGGCTTTCTGATCGCAGTTTTTCAGCGGAGGTAGAGCAATTTTTCCTGGCGGGGCAGTGAGCGACCAATGGTTGCTGCGGCTGTATAGCCGGCTGAGCGGAGCTCGGCGAGCATCTGGTCAGCAAGTTCTGGTTCGGCAAGCAGCAGCAGACCACCTGAGGTTTGCGGATCAAGACTCAGCATTCGATCGGTGTATGACAGACCGCTGTCGAAGCAGGTTTTACTTTCGACGTATTTCTGATTTCGAAAAGCACCGCCCGGTATGCAGCCAAGATCGATCAGAGCGCGGGCGCCCGGCAGTTCAGGCAGCAGGGCGGCGTTAAATTCCAGTGAAATACCGCTGGCGCGGGCAATGTGCATGGCGTGACCTAGCAGACCAAAACCGGTGATATCGGTGGCGCAGGCGACGTTGTATTTTTGCATGATCTCGGCGCCCGCACGATTGAGCTGTTTCATCGAAGCCAGCGCCGCCTGATAATGCGCCGGTGCGGCTTCACCCAGGCGCTGGCCTGCTACCAGAACGCCGGTTCCGAGGGGTTTGGTAAGAATCAGTGTCTGGCCGGGGCGGCCTTTGGCGTTGGTGATGACCCGGTCGGGATGAACGGTGCCGGTGACGGCCAGGCCATACTTGGGCGGCGAATCGGCAATCGTGTGACCGCCAACGATGATGCCGCCGGCCTCGACGACTTTTTCGAGGCCGCCACGCAGAATTTCGCCGAGAATTTCAAGCGGAATACCGGCAGCAGGAAACATCACCAGGTTCATCGCCGACAGCACCCGCCCGCCCATGGCAAAAACATCGCTCAGGGCATTTGCGGCGGCAATCTGGCCGAATTCAAAAGCATCAGAACAGACAGGCGGAAAAAAATCGGTGGTTTCGATCAGGGCCAGATCATCGTTGATTCTGATAACACCAGCGTCATCACAGGTATCGAGACCAACCAGCAGCCTCGGGTCAGAATTGGCCGGGAAACGGCCAAGGGCTTCTGCCAGTAAATCAGGCGGCAGTTTTGCTGAGCAGCCGCCGTATTCGACGGTCGTCAGCAGGTCAAAGGCTGGTACCGAAGGCTTTTCATCGTGCAGCTGCGCAGAGATACCCAACTGCTGAACAAGAGAAAGCGCTCTGTCGCTGTCGACTCTGTCGAGCTGCAGGCACATGCCGCATTCTGAAGAAATATGTTTCGGCGTGGCAATCACCTGCAGTGGCAAACCAGCGTTGCGGCAGATTTCTTCGGCCTTGATTACCTCGCGGGTATTGCGGAACAGAAGCAGTATTTTCATCTGATAATCTCTTTCAGAGCCCGCACAACCGCAGCAAAATCGGCGGCGGCATGCCAGCGTGACGGTGCCAGTCGCACCGCACCGACCGGAAAAGTCTTGAGAGTCTGATGTGCCATGGGTGCGCAATGCAGCCCGGCGCGCACCTCTATGCCAAATTCTTCGCTCAGGCGGGTAGCAATTACAGACGGATCAAGAGATTCGTGTCGAAAAGAAAAAAGGTTGCCCTGGCAATTTGCGTCAGAAGCACGCAGAACACCGATACCGGGCAGAGCTGTCACCGCATCGATGAAGGCAATAAATTCAGAGGGTGAATGTGCCGGCGGAGGCGTATTTTCAAGAGCCGCGAGCAGGCCGATAATGCCGGCAATGTTGCCGGTTCCGGCTTCAAAAATATCGGGGGCGAAGCCGGGCATCGCCAGACTCTCTGAAACGCTGCCGGTACCGCCATAAACCAGCGGTTCGACCATTTCGGGGTTACGTATGAACAGGCAACCGGTGCCGGTTGGCCCGAGCAGCCCCTTGTGGCCGGTGCAGGCGACAAAATCAAGGTTCCAGTCGTCAATTTTCAGGTCGGTGGTTCCGGCTGACTGGGCCGCATCGACGAGCAGCGGAACTTCGCCAATAGCTTCTTTGATGTTTTTAATCGGCTGAATCAGGCCGTTTACGTTGCTCTGATGATTGACTGCTACCAGACGCGTGCGCGGAGTCAGCAAACGGCTTATTTCGCCGGTCTGAATCAAGCCGTCTGCCTCAGAAGGCATAACCCGCCAGCTTATGCCGCGCAGCCGCTTCAGTGCTTCGAGTGGGCGCATTACCGCATTGTGTTCGAGACCGGAAACCAGCACTTCATCCCCCGGCCGCAAAAAGCCCTGCAATACCAGGTTCAGGCCTGTTGTCGCATTCGGCATGAAAGAAAGCAGCTCAGGCCTGCCGGCCCCAAGACGGGCTGCGAGGCAATCGCGGGCCTTTTCCACTCTGCGGCTGACTTCGACGGCGCGCGGGTAGGCGCTGCGACCGTAAGGGCCGCCGAGTTCGTCAAGATAACGCGCCATTTCGCGGGCAACTTCTTTGGGCCGCGGAAAGGATGTGGCGCTGTTATCGAAATACATGCAGCTTTTCAATTCAGGGGTTCCTCAGGGGGCGAAGACTTTGCCGGCCGATGCGACTGTCTGCATGATATCATACATGTTCGAAACCCGCCCGACCTGCAGCTTCGACTTGAGTTCGAAATAATCGAGGCAGGTGCCGCAGACAAGCATCTTCGCTCCGGCTGATTCAAGCTCTTTCAGAGCGCCCAGAACCGGCGAGCCTTCGCAGGCCAGCGTCACACCGGCATTGTAAAAAAGAATGAACGAAGGCGCGGGTGATGTTTCTTTGAGAGAATTGATGCAGGCCTGAATAAGAATGCGGCCGAGTTCGTCACTGCCGCTGCCCATGACCGCCCGACTCAGAACCAGAACATACGGCCCACTGTTGCCGATGGCTGGTGAACAATAATCTTCGGCGCGCAGGCTGGTTTCGATGGGTTTAATCACCTCGGCGCTGATCGTAAAAACGCCGGCATTTTCAATACATGTGGCCCTGCAGCCAAAATCCTGCAGAAAGCGCATGACGTTTTCGTGTGCAGTAGCGTTATCAATCAGAATTTCGAGAGTTGTCCCGGGTCCTGCATCTGTTAAAGCTTTCTTAACCATGATAAGAGGTTTCGGGCAAAGTAATCCGCGGGCATCGACAATATTTTTACTCATTCAATCACCTTTTAACAGTTTCAATATATACAGATTCAGCCTTGATGCAACCCTGAGAGCCTTTTTGCAGACGGGTGGTTTCTGATTGCGGCAAGCAGGCCATTATCATCACCATTTACCACTACGTGAAATGCGGCGTTGACCGGCACCGAGCTGAGCCAGCCGTTGTCGCCAAGAATTACACCGGCGACGTCTGCGGCTGTAACCGGCTCACCCAGCAGGCGGCCTGAAATTGCCGAAAAGCGTTCGGGGCGGTGAACATGCTCGACATCGAGAGGGGCGCCGACACACCAGCCGCCGACAACAGCAACGACACAGGTGGCGCCGGCAGCAATCTGTGGTTCATGCGCGGCATGCCCTTTCACCGGGCGGCCGGCAGAGCCGTCGGCTTCAACGATCAGGCGCTGGCATGCGGTTTTGAGTGAAAATGTTTCTTCAGCAGAAAAGCCGAGACACTTGCCGTTTTCGATGCGATTGGCAACCGTTACCAGCTGGGCCGGGCGGTCGCACAGACTGGCCAGAATGTCTGCAAATAAGCCAATCCGCAAATCGGAGCACTGCTCTGGCGTCGGAACCCAGATTTTTGTCGTGGTGGCACAGATCGTTCTTTCGCCACGCGCCGCCCATTCAGCTGCAAGCTTGAACATCAGGGTCGTTTTGCCGCCGCCGCCGATCAGCCAGATATCGGGGTAATCCAGTAAATGATTCATTCAGCAATGAAGTCCTTTATTAAATAACGGCTTAGATTACCGCTTTTACCCATTCGGGGCACAAGCACGGTGGTGTAGAAAAGTTGCAGGAATAAACGAAAGATTGCGAAGACAAAGCAGGAAATAGCATTGATGACGCAAAAGCAGATAAAAAGTTCAATTGCCCCACCGTTCAAGCAGAACGATTAACGATCTTAAAGCGGTGTAAAATCGCTTCGAGCACTGCGCCGCTGATGGTGCGGCTCTTGTCTGTGATAGTAAAACAGGCACGTACTTCGCCGCGGGGGTCGACATCGGCGAGTTTCAGGCCGGGGGTGGCCATCACGCCGTCATGCAGAATGCCGCGCAAGACGCCGGCGATCGAGGTTTTTACCGGTTCTTCACCGACCATGGCGACCACTTCGCCAGCCTTCACAACGTCGCCGATTTTGCGAACGCCGCGCACGACACCGGCACAGGGCGCGCGCATGACGCGACCGGCGGTAACTCCACCAATCGACCCGGGAACCCCGGTATCGGCAGCGGCGCTGCCGGTTTCTATCAATCGGCCGAGATCATGACCGCGGTTGGTTTCGACAATCAGATGCGCATCGACACCGCAGACCGCGCCTGGCCCCAGACTTATCACCAGCGGAGCCTGCCTGACCGAAGTCGCGCCCGGGCATTTGAGAAGCCTGGCATCGATAAGCACATCTGGCTTCAATTCATGCAAAATGGCCGCTTCAGGATCGATGACGACCGACACATGATCACGGCCAGACATGGGCAGCCTGTCGCTTTCAAAAAGGCAGCCGCGAACGCCCTCGACAACGGTTTCGCCGTCCCAGACAGCGCTGCAGAAAGAAATGGCACGTCTGACGGCGAGCGGCTGGCTCACTTCGGTCATTGTCACTTCAAAGCCCGAGCGAAAAAGACGATGAGCAACACTGCTCGCCATTTCGCCGGCACCCAGAATGAGAACTTTCAAGATTGCGCCTCCAGGTCAGAGGGTGTATCGATATCGAGCACCACGCCGGGATCATTGACCTCGATCAGAGTCAGGTCGGATGCGTGCTTTTGCAACAGGCCACGGGCACCGCTGTCACCCGAAAGTTTCTGCAGCTCGGCAATATAACGGGCGGCAAAGACAACCGGGTGGCCGCGGCGGCCGGCAAAAACCGGAGCAATGATTCCCTTTGCTCCAGGCTGCTTTGCCGCGGCAATCAGAGTCGAAATCGTCGCAGAATTTACATCGGGCATATCGGCAAGGCCAACGGCAACCAGCTCAGTTTCGGCAGGCAATGCCATGGCAGCCAGGCGGAGCGAGCCACCCATGCCTTCATCTGCTGAATGATTGATCAGCAGGCGAATGCCGGGTCGGGTTTCACCGGTTTCGCCCGGCCGCCTGACAAGAATGAGTTCATTGATCTCGGGCACCGCCTGCCAGCAGGAAAGGGTCGCCGTGAGAACGGTCGCGCCCCGCCACGGCAGATTGAGCTTGTCACTGCCCATCCGCCGCGACGCACCCGCGGCAAGAACGATGCCGAGAATCATGCCAGCTTATTTAACACTGCCAAGAGCGCGCAGGATCTTTTCGGGAGTGAAGGGCCAGCTTCTGATCCAGGCGCCGCAGGCATCGTGGATCGCGGCGGCAATGACCGGAGCCGCGCCATTGCATGCGATTTCCGAGATTGATTTCGCGCCCATCGGCCCGAACGGGTCGTTGGTATCGACGAGAACCGCCTTGAAATCATCAGGCAGATCGCCCATCTG
>DAOQWI010000014.1:22317-27756 GCA_035342015.1 Candidatus Ozemibacteraceae bacterium
GGTTCCTGCAGCATGTCGGCCGCTTCTTTGATCAGCATGTCCTTCATTTTCAGGGCCGCATTGAGAGCAGCGCCACCCGAAAAATAAGTGCCTGAAGAAGCATAGGCGCCGACGTCGAATGGTGTCGAGTCGGTATCGGCCGCAAGCACGGCAACGTTTTCCATCGGCACCAGCAGAGTTTCGGCAACCAGCTTGACAGCAACGGTTTCAAGGCCAGTACCGAGGTCGGTTCCGCCCGAAAGAACCATGAAAGTGCCGTCGCCGAACTGAGTGATCGCGGCATTTGCTGAATCGAGGCCCGGCAGACCCGAACCCTGCTGCAGAATGACGACGCCCTGGCCGATTTTAACGTCAGGATTATCGCTGGGGGCCTTAACGCCCCAGTTGATCATCTTTTTGCCCTGTTCGAGCGCGGGGCCGAGGCCGCATGTATAGACGAGCTGCGGCGTGCCTTCGCGGCCTTCGCCGAGGCAGCGCAGAATTTCGAGCACAACGCCTTCGCGCACCCGATTCTTTTCGATAAATTCGAGCGGGTCCATGCCGAGTTCGCGGGCCATTTCGGCAGCAGCCAGCTGCATGGCAAACGAGCCCTGCGGCGCGCCGTAACCCTGATAAGCACCGGTCGGGGCGATATTCGAGTAATAGGTATTCACGTCAAAGCGCACGTTGTCGCAAAGAAACAGGGGCAGAGATTTCGAACAGGCATTCATCGGCACGGTCAGACAATGCGAGCCGTAGGGGCCGGTATTGGCTTCGAGGTCCATGTGAATGGCGGTGAGACGCCCGTCTTTTTTGGCGCCGACCTTGACCTTAACCCTGATTACATGGCGGGTGCGTGAATTAATGAATTCTTCTTCGCGGGTATAGCGATAAAGCACGTCGCGACCGGTAACCCAGGTTGCCCAGGCAGCCACTTCTTCGAGCACCATGTCCTGTTTGGCGCCGAACCCGCCGCCTACGCGTTCTTTGATGACGCGGATCTTGTTCTCTTTGACGCTGAGAATGCGTGCGATGATGCGGCGCACATGTGACGGAACCTGGGTCGAGGCATGCAGAACCAGGCGGTCGCCTTCCATGCGGCTGTAGATTATGTGCGGTTCAAGCGGTGTACACTGAACCTGACTGCTTTCGTAAGTGCGCTCGATGGTCACGTCAGCCTCGGCAAAACCTTTGTTGATGTCGCCGATACCGCCGTGAACCGAGGCGGCAAGGTTGCGGTGCGGGTCAGCGTGAATCGGAAACTGATAGATGATTTTGCCTTCACGCGGGTCAACGCCCTGATTGTATTTATCGAGATCTGCGGGAGCGCCGACGACGTATTCGACCTTCGCCTTGTGAATAACCGGGGCGCCGGGTCGTTTGGCTTCATCGATGGTCAATACGGCGGGCAGCACTTCGTATTCGACCTTGATCAGCTTCAGAGCTTCTGCGGCGATTTCGGGGGTTTCGGCAACGACGGCGGCAACACGGTCGCCGACATGCCGGAGTTTCTGATCGAACATGCGGCGGTCATAGGGCGACGGTTCGGGGAAACCCTGACCGGCCGGGTTGTACCAGACATCGGGGCTGTTTTTATAGGTAAATACGGCCACGACACCTTTAAGAGCTTCAGCTTTCGAGGTGTCGATGCTTTTGATAAATGCGTGAGCATGCGGGCTGGGCATTACCTTGAGATGGCAATGGCCCGGTCTGACACGGTCTTCGACAAATGCCGACTCGCCGCGGGCGAGAAGGTAACCGTCGATTTTGCCTTTGGCGGAACCGACGTAGCGCATGCCTTCACGAAACTTCGGAGCTTCGACCGGAGTCGCCGGGTCTTTGCGGCGGGCAACCGCAAGATTCATGGCATCGAAAACCTGTTCATAACCGGTGCAGCGGCAGAAAACGCCGGAAAGGGCGTCTTTAACCTGTTCGCGGGTCGGGCGCTCGACTTTTTCGAGCAACTCAGCAGCTGCCATCAGCATAGAGCCAGTGCAGTAACCACACTGAACGATACCGGCATCGATAAAGGCAGTCTGCAGGCTCGACAGTTCGCGTGGCTTGGCCAGACCTTCAACGGTGCGCAGATCACGACCTTCAACCTGGCCGACGACAAGCAGACAGGTGTTCATCAGGCGACCGTCGACAAGAATCGAACAGTTGCCGCAGGTGCCTTCGCCATCGCAGCCGTTGCGTACCGAAAGAATGCCGGCGCGGCGCAGTGCATCACGCAGGTTTTCGCCTGCTTCGGCTTCAAGAACGAATGGGGAGCCGTTGAGAGTAATTGAAATGGACATCAGCGCACTCCTTTGCAAGAACAGGTTCCGGTGGCGGCGACCTTGAGAACGCGCGCGCCAAGAACCGCTGCCAGCTGACGCTTGAAAGCGGCACTGCCACGCAGATCATCGATCGGCTGCACCGCAGCTGCGATCATGGCTTCGAGTTTTTCGGTTTCAGGCAGAGCCTGGCCGTCGAGACTTTTTTCAACGTTATACAGCCGCACAACATGAGCAGCGACCCCGCCGATGGCGAGAACCGGCTGCCTGACTTTGCCGCCTTCTAAAGTCATTGAAGCGGCGGCAGTGATGATCGAGATATCAGAAGCGGTGCGTGTATGGTGATCGAGTCCGATGGCACGGTTAGCGGTGGGCAGGATCACAGCGAGAACCAGGCTGGTTTCGCCGGCAACGAACTGATCGACCGGCATTTCGCGGTCAGTCAGCACCACGCGGGCTTCGGCCGCTATCAGTGCCGGAATAAGGTTGGCGCATGGCTTATTGGCACCAAGATGACCGCCGACAGTGGCGCAGTTGCGGATATTACGGTTCGCCATGTGGCCGGCCGCCTTTTTAATAAAAGCGGGAACATCAGAATGCTCGATAAGCTGCTGAAAGGTTACGCCGGCACCAATGCGAAGGCCGGCCGGGGTGTTTTCAATCTTGTTGAGGCCGAGCCCGGCAAGATCGATAAGAGCGGCAGGGCGCGGAGCATGCAGATTGTTAACTTCAGTGCCTCCGGCGAGAAAAGCGGTGCCCGGGCCAAGTTTTGCCTTGAGCTGCAGGGCCTCGTTGACAGAGGCTGGGCGGTAATATGAAGGGGTCATGATTCCTCCTCAGACAGGAATTGAAAAGGCCCGGGCTGATACCGGAAAAATTGACAACAGGATATAACAGGCAGATAACTGCCTTGCCTGATCAAGATTTGCGGTCATTCCCTTGCCATGTAAATATTTCATAGTCAGCGGTCATAGCAAACCAATCGTCACACAAACGACCGGTCTGTCAGCATTATCTCACAAAATCGGCTGACTTTGAAGCGGAAAAAATGTCACAAAGTATCAGCGCATGACGAAGGTGTCGAGCCAGAGACTGCTGCCAGCGGCCATATTTGCGGCAACTCTGACCTGAACAGCCTTGACCAGAGGCTCTTCTTCCTTCTGCAGGGCGTAGCTGAAAGTGAATGAAGTGGCCTGCCAGCGATCAGGGACAGCTTCGAATTCAACCTGCCCGAGGCGGCGTGCCAGCGGGTTGCCGGCCGCATCGAGCAATTCAACGACGACCATGCCCTTCATCTGGCGATCGCCCTGAAAAAACAGCGAACAGGCCAGCTGCTGGCCAGCTTTGAGCTTTTCGACCGGAATCGGTTCGAATTCAAAACCGGTTTCGCCGTCAGCGGCAGCAGTGAGTCGCAGCGAGCCATAGCCGGTATTGAAACGGTCGTAATCGAGAGAAAGCTGTTCTTTTGCACCGGCCAGGCCAAAAGGCATGCCGTTGTCGCCGTTGCGTTCGAAGTCACCGCCGGCAAGCAAATTGGCCGGCTCAGGCGCAGAGAATGGCTTGAGGCTGAGATCATCGAACAGCACGCTTCCCTCAGAGAATGGCCCGGTCTGCAGCAGAATGCGCATAAAGGCGTTGTTGGCGGCAAACAGCTTCTTTTCTGGCGTATTCACGAGGCGGGCCTCGATTTTCTGCCATTCAGCGCCGAGAGCTGCTGATGGCCTGACTGCCCAGACGCGGTTGCGCAGGCGGCGGTTGGCGTCATACAGTTCGATGCCGATGGCAGCGTTCTGCTGGCCGGTTTCAGACCTTGCCCAGATGGAGAAAGCCATATCAGTGCCTTCATTCACCGCAATAAAATCAGAAAGAACCCGGGTGCTGGTATTGCGCTGTTCTGGCCAGAGCTGAATAGCACGGCGGCCTGAAGCGGCGGCCTGGTCAGTTACACCGGCCTTGCCTTCGACGATTTCCCAGCCCGGCAGCAGCCCGGCAGAGGTCGAAGCAGCTTCGAAGCTGTAATTATTGATCAGATTAGTACGTTCGATGGTCATGATCTGGCGTGTATTCGAGAAAACCTGCTGTTCGCCGACATTCATCTTTTTCAGATTGTTGCGGGCGTTCTGCACGCGATCACTCGAAGGCGGATGTGAGCTGAGATACTGCGCCAGCCCTTTGGTATCGCCGTGCTTTTTGAGAAACTTTTCCCAGAGGGTGACCTGTGCAGCCGGGTTGAAGCCCGACACGGCGAGTCGGGTCTGCCCGATGTCGTCGGCCTCGTCTTCCTGCTTGCGCGAGAACTTCATCAGAGTCAGGTAACTGAGCAGAGCGCCCCAGGTTTCCTGGTCGCGTTTGTTTTTTACGGCCTTGTTCAGCAGAGCGACCATGACGGTCGAAGCCCTGAAATTGGCCAGGGAATGGCGCCGCTCGGCATGCGCCATTTCGTGACTGATTACTGCCGCCAGCTCGTCATCTGAATCGACCATATCGAGTAGGCCGGTGTGAACGTAAACATGACCGCCTGGTATAACAAAGGCATTGGCACTGCTTTCGCGGATAACCTGAATATCCCATTTCATGCCACGCTGGTTGAACTGCGGTTTCAGCCGCTCAAAAATTCCCTTTACATAGGCATTGATCTTCGGGTCTTTTTCGGGCTTCTGTGTCAAGCCCATCCAGAACTGTAATTCTTTGCCGAAGCGTTTTTCAGCACCGACATCGCCGACCAGCCAGAGAGTCATGTTCACTTCCTGGTATTTCTGGTAGGCGCCAAGAATCTGCGTCAGAACATTTTTTGCCGAGGCAGTGGCGTTAAAAGCCAGAGTCAGCAACAGAATGATCATGATGAATCTGCATCTTTTCATTGTTTGGCTCCGATAGATTTCACGAATTGATTTACCAACCCTGTCTATTATCGCCTTACGGCCGACAATTGTCAAAAACCCGCCAAAGAATTAAACAGTTCGTTTTTATCTGTAAAACCAGGCAACAAATAGCGATTAACCCTCAAACACGCATTAACCGGCTTCAGGGTTTATTTCAACTTCTATTGCTGCGGGTACTGGCAAAATTTGCGGCGGGCAAATATAATATGAACCGAGTCTCCCCTGTAAGTAAATAGAATTAAGGAGAGCGAGATGCTCAAAAAGCTCACCCGGTTTTATCACCCGAAAACCATCGAAGAGGC
>DAOQWI010000014.1:27856-33307 GCA_035342015.1 Candidatus Ozemibacteraceae bacterium
TGCTCGAAACTTTGCGGCAGGCTGGCTTCAAAAGCGTTAAATTTGGCTGCGGCGAAGGCATGTGCGGTGCCTGTGCCGTTATGATCGATGGCAAACCGCGCACTTCATGCATAACTCTGGCCGGAACCGTCGAAGGTGCCGAAATTATCACCGTCGAAGGCATGGGAAACCCAGACAAACCGCATGCACTGCAGCAGGCTTTCGTCGATGCGGGCGCTACCCAGTGCGGCTACTGCAACCCCGGTTCGCTGATTGCCGCGAAGGCCCTGCTCGACAGTAACCCCAACCCAACCGCCGAAGATGTTAAAGACGCTCTTGACGGCAATCTGTGTCGCTGCAGCGGCTACGTAAAACGCATAGAAGCAGTTCTCAGTGCCGCAGACAGCGCCGCCAGTACCGCAAAGCAGAAAAAAAGCACCAGAGGTAAAAAGTAATGGCAAAAACCACGAAAAAAACAACCGTTAAAAAAGCTGCCGCCGTTGCAAAACCAAAGGTGTCACAGGCCGTTTCGGTGATTCCCGAATCCCCGCGCTTTTTTGAAAAACCAGAAACCTTCAATCAGGTAAGCCACAGTCTGACAAAGGTCGATGCCATGGGCCTCGCCTGCGGCACTCAGAAATATGTTGCCGATGTCGACTTTCATAACCTTCTGCACATCAAGGTTCTCGGCAGCCCGCACCCCCACGCGCTCATCAAAAGCATCGATACTTCTGAAGCAGAAAAACTGCCGGGCGTCGTCGCCGTTTTCACCTGGAAAGACGTGCCGCGGGTAATGCGAACTACTGCCGGTCAGGGCTTCCCCGAACCGTCGCCCTACGATAACTGCCTTCTCGACAACAAGGTGCGCTTCGTCGGCGACCGTGTCGCCATCGTTGCCGCCGAATCGCCTGAAATTGCCGAAGAGGCCTGTTCGCTGATCAAGGTTCAGTATCAGGTTCTCAAAGCAGTTTTCGATCCCGAAAAGGCCCGCGATAAAGATGCGCCGGTCATTCACGACGAAAAAGACTGCCGCGTTCCGATACCGATTTTTTACGACCCGAAACACAACCACTGTTCACACGTTGAAACCAGTGTTGGCGATGTAAAAAAAGGCTTCAAACAGGCCGACGTCGTACTCGAACGCACCTATTACCCGCACTATGCGCAGCATTGCGCCATAGAACCACACACCTGTATAGCTTACCTCGACGAAAATGACCGTCTGGTGCTGCGCTCTTCGACACAGGTGCCGTTTCACGCCCGCCGTATCACCGCTCAGACGCTGCAGATTCCGATAAAGAAGATTCGCGTCATCAAACCGAGAATCGGCGGCGGTTTCGGCGGCAAACAGGAAGTGCTGCTCGAAGACGTCTGCGGTCTGGTTGCCCTCAAAACCCGCCGACCATGCATCTGGGCTCTTACCCGGGCCGAAGAATTCATGGCCGCCCGCACCCGCCACCCGATGGTCGTCACCATTCAGAGCGGCGTCAAAAAAGACGGCACCATCACCGCAATTTCGATGCGCATCATCAGCAATACCGGCGCTTACGGCTCACACGCCCTGACGGTTCTCAGCAACTGTGGATCAAAGGTATTGCCGCTCTACCGCGTCGACAACATTGAATTTATCGGCGACACGGTTTATACCAACCTGCCGGTTGCCGGTGCTTACCGCGGCTATGGCGCCACCCAGGCGGCTTTCGCCATGGAATGCCAGATGGACGAAATGGCTGAAGCGATCGGCATGGATCCGATCAAATTCAGGCAGCTGAACCATATCAAAGAAGGCGAATCATCGCCGATCTTCAAGGCCCTCGGCGAAGGTCGCGAAGGCGTCGATATGTCGATCGGTTCATGTGGCCTCGACAAGTGTATCAGCGAAGGCATGAAACGCATCGACTGGGCGAAAAAATATGGCAAGCCCGGCACCGGCACAAAACGCCGGGGGGTTGGCATGTGCTGCCTGATGCAGGGCAGTTCGATACCCGAAATCGACATGGGCGCCGTGTTCATCAAAATGAACGAAGACGGTTCATTCAATCTGCTGCTCGGTGCCACCGACCTCGGAACCGGCTCAGACACAGTCATGGCCCAGATTGCCGCAGAAACCCTCGGCTGCCGACATACCGATATTCTCGTTTACAGCTCTGATACCGATATGACTCCGTTTGACGTCGGCGCCTACGCTTCGTCTACCACCTACCTCAGTGGCGGCGCGGTAATCAACTGCGCCAGCAAAGTGCGCGAGCAGATTGTTGCGGTCGCTGCCGATATGCTCGGCGAAAAGGCCCAGGATATCACCATCGAAGAGGGTGTCTGTTACGGTAAAGGCCGTAAAAACAGTGTCACCTTCGGCCAGATCTGCACCTATGCCATGTATGAGCACAAGCAGTTTCAAATCGGCGCCATCGCCAGCCATATCAGCCATGCCTCACCACCGCCGTTCGCCGCTCACTTCGCCGAAGTCGAAGTCGATACCGAAACCGGTGAAGTCAAGGTGCTCAAATACGTTGCCGGCGTCGACTGCGGCAATGCCATCAACCCGCAACTTGCCGACGCTCAGACTCAGGGCGCCGCCATGAACGGCATCAGCTACGCCATGACTGAAGAATTCATTTTCAGCGACAACGGCCGCATGCTGAACCCGAATTTCGGCAATTACAAGATCTTCAGCACGAAAGACATGCCTGATATAGAGACTTTCCTGGTGCCGACCTATGAAAAGACCGGGCCATACGGCGCTAAAAGCGTCAGCGAAATCAGCATCAACGGCGCGCTGCCTGCAATCAGCAACGCAATTAAAAACGCAGTCGGAATCAGACTGACCCGCCCGCCCTTCTCCGCAGAAAAGGTTCTCTCCGCCCTGAAAGAACAGGCGAAATCAGGTAAAAAGGCCTCTTCTGCAAAAGTCGAAGCCAGGAAAAAAATCGAAAAAACCAGTAAAAAAACACCGGTTGTCGCAAAAGCCACAAAGCCTGCAAAGGCTGAAAAGCCAGCTAAACAGGAGAAACGCAATGCCCGACGATCATAACCGCTCATTGCTGAAAAAGGCGTTGCTGGCGGCGGCAGTGGCTGTCTTTCTCAGCGTTCCAGGCATCAGTGATGCCAGAGTGCTTGCCGGCAGCGTAACTGAGCGCAAACAGAACAAAAAGATCGATACTATGCTCAAGTCAGCCCGCAAAAATGCTGATTCGGGCAAAGTTCAGAAAGCAATCGAATCATACTGGAAAATTCTCGAACTCGACCCAAACGAAACCTTTGCCTACCTTGAACTCGGTGAAGTTTACGTGAATCTGCGCATCTTCGACCGGGCTCTGGAACTGCTCGAACCCGGCCTGACAATGGCCGAACGCGAAATGGACCGCGACACGGTCTGCTATTATTACTGCATTCTGACGCAGGCACACCTGGGTTTGAATCAGATCGGTCAGGCCAACAAGGCCCTGATAAAGGCAGCCGAAGCGTCACCGAAAAACCCGATGCCGCGTAAGGTAATGGGCGATATCTATCTGGCCAACGACCGCGTTGCCGATGCAATGAAGGCCTACCGCAAGGCGGTAGAACTCGACCCCGCTTATCAGCCGGCCGTCGAAAAACTTGGTGAGCTGGTCGCAAAATACGGCGACAAACCACCGGCAAAGCAGCACGACAAGCAGGGCATCAAAGCCAAAGCCGAAAAACTGCCCAACCCCGTCGCCCCAGACCAGACGTCGCAGCAAACTCCAGTGAAACCGGCGCCCGAAAAGATCGCCGCGGTCACTCCCGCGCCAGTAAATTCTGAATCGGCAGCACGACCGGTTCCGGTTAAGGTCAACGAGGCAATTCCCGCTGACGAACCGGTACTGACCATGCCAGCGGCAAAGCCGGCTACCGGTAAAGTTTCTGAAGAAGAACCTGAAGCAGACACTCAGAATGAACCATCAGCAGCAGCGCCATTGACGGCATCAGCATCTGAAGTTATCCCCGCAGCGACAGCTGCCGAACCGGTTGTAACTGCGCGGCCAACCCCCATGCAGACATCTGTAGAGCCGGTGCAAAATACCGACTCTGTGCCTGAGGCCGGACAAACATCAGAGCCGGCAGGGTCTGCCGGTGTTCAGACTTCTGCAGCAGCAGATACTGCAAGCCCGGCAACCAGCACAACTGCAGCGACTGCAGTGCCTGCAGCCACCGCAACCGCTCCGGTTGCAGGCAGTCAGAATGCAGATGCGGGCGTGGCAGCAGCCCCGGCCGAAATCGAAGCCCAGATCGACAAACTGCTTGCCGGAACCCCCGAAGAAAAGGGCGTCGCGACCAGCTTTTTTGTCAAACTTGGCGAAAAAGGGCTGACCGAAATAGAAGAACTGCTTTATGACCCCGACCCCGAAGTGCGCGTGCTGGCTGTGCAAACCCTGCCACAATTCACGGCTTTCACACCGCGGGTAAAGACGATGCTGCAGGATGCCAGCGATGACCCCGACCCGATTGTACTTGAGGAGATAAACAAGGCCCTTCAGGGTCTGCAGTAACTTTAAACAGCAATAAAAAAGCCCGGCCGAAGCCGGGCTTTTTTGTTGCAATTCAGCGATTACTCATCGCCAAGCGGAATAACCGCATTGTCGAGATCGAGAGCTTCGGGTTCATCGACGTTATAGGCATGGAATACGCCGTTATACAGGTCTGAATTTTCTTCGCTCAGGCCCATATTCAGCTGCACATCTTCTTTGATTTTTTCGAAGGCAAGAATGATTTCTTTGTAGCCATCGAGTTCATCATTGAGTTCTTTGAGCAGGTTCTTCGGGTGATAACCATCTTTGCTGAAGATCAGGAAGCTGCGACGTGAATCGGAGTTGGAATCGTCAGCAACTTCGGTGAAGTCTTCAACTTCGCGCATGTAAAGATTGGTGAATTTTTCCATTTCTTCGTAGGCGGGATAGATGTCTGAGAGCCAGTCAAAGAAGGTTTTGCCCTTCACATCGAGGAAAGTGCCTTCTTTGAGATACTTGGCGATATCATAGTTCTTGAATTCATTACTGAAATCGGCCAGGGCAGCGCGTTTTTCTTCGCCAAGCTCACGCATCATCACGGCAGTATCAAGATTCTTTTTGATTGTGGCAACCATCAGAACCGTCTCGGCAGCTTTCTGACTGACTGATACCGGGTCATAGGTGAGAGCTTTTTCGATGTCAGACAGATAGATCTTGATGATATTGCGCGGGGTTTCTTTGCCGTTGGCCTTGTTCCAACGCCAGCCGAAAGCTTTCTGACAGTCTTTCATCAGATCTTTGTGCTCACGGTCGGGGTCGATGTTGTAGCATTCGACGAGGCGGCCCAGGGCTTTGCGCATTTTCTGCGAATGTTTCAGGTGTTCGTCACGGATAAAATCGACCATTTTGTCAGAATCTTTGATGCCGGCCTTGACCTGATCACGGGCAGCCTTGATCTGTTCTTTGAAATACATCATTTCTTTAACACCGATCTGGAAAGCATCAG
>DAOQWI010000015.1:0-32502 GCA_035342015.1 Candidatus Ozemibacteraceae bacterium
TCTTTCTTTTCTTGATCCGTCAGCATATTTTGCACCTGTTTTGGGTGCAAGGATATCACGCACCTAAAATAGGTGCAATGAAAAAGTTCCGACAACCAATCTATGACCGAGAACAGACTATTCTTCGCGAGTGGCTTATTGAGCGCAGAAAAGAGGCTCAATTAACCCAGCGAGAGCTGGCTGAGATTCTCGGCGTTGTTTACTCGCTTGTCGGAAAGGTAGAAACAGGCGAGCGCAGGTTGGATGTTGTCGAGCTGATTCAGTATTGCTCGGGGTTAAAAGTAGACCCTGTTCAGCTGATCAAGGTGCTGAAGAAAGAAATGAAAGCTGGCTGATTTTATTTCAGGTCGCAGGCTTTGAGGTGGCAAAGTGAGTTGTCGGCAATAGTTTATGTTAGTCGCTCGATGATTTCGGCTTCTCTTGCCTGAAGGAGTTCCGGAGTCCATTGTTTTATGCCGATGACTTTGTTGCTGCGCGGAAAGCAGCTGACACTTTTGCCTCGCCACAAAAGCAAAACCTTTACCCAGTTCGAGCAGAAATGCCTGAAGATTGTTTAATAATGCATCTTCAAGTTTGGATTCAAGCAGTTTTCCTGAGCCAGGGAGCCCGAGAAATTCAAGCAGAACCGGGTCGCGAATAAAATCGCGTGGACTGGTGGAAAGAGCGGCAATATTCCTGGTCGCTTCATCTCGAACTGGCTGACGATCTTTGCTTGCAAGCAGCCGCTCATAGTAGAGTGTGCTAATCTGACGGTCTAGAGCACGGGTATTCCAGTTTTCGCTGGCGGCCTCATTCATATACCATTCCCTGGCTGCTTCATCTTCGACTCGCAATAGTGATCTGTAGTGGGTCCAGCTCAATTCGGTACGCATTGCGTTCCAAATTGGAAATGCCAGATAAAACGCACGCATGTGCCTGAGGTTGCGTTCATCAAAGCCTCTGCCAAACTCAACCGTCAGGTTCTCCGCCAGTTCGGCGAGCAGTCTCTTGCCATAACCGGCTCTGGCTGAGCCACCTTGCTCGAATTCGACTATATGTCTGCCAATTGTCCAGCAGGTGCGAACCTGGACTAAATCAGCGGCTTTTAAAGCCTGTTGCCTGGCACCAGCGATAATTTCTCTCAAACTTGAAAGAAGCATTCCGACTGCTTTGTTCGGCACAATATCAGAGGGAATCACTTCAGGCGTGCCGGCTTTCATGGTTTTCCTCCCTTCAGAAGCACTTCGAGCAAGCCATCTGACTCCTTTTCAACGGCGAAAATATCGGCTCTTATCTCATCAAGAGTGCCTAATGGCTGTGGTTGATAAGCAGGCGAATCTATATCAGAGAAAAGTGAATCAAGAAAATAAGCGCCAAGCCCCACTGATTGAGCCTCGTAAAAACGGAAGCCCTCCTCGAGGTCGTTTTCGGCAGCATTAAGGATTTCTACTCGCATGCAAGGTTTTTCTTGATGCGCTTCTTTGCCTGCTGCCAATCTGAGGATGTCAGTTTGTCTGTATCGTAGGCCTTTTGACGGTCTTTTAAAACAGCGTCATGCCATTCTGGCGAATCGAAGCTGCCTGCTCTGGTGATGTCATCCCACAGGGTTTCAAGCAATTGCAGCTTTTGCGCCAGAGTGTAATCTGAAAGATTCAGGTCTATGGTTTTCATGGAATCAGACCTCATTTTGATGTACACGGCATGAAGCCGGCATTCATATACAGCAGGGCTACCACTAATATAATCTAAAGTTATTGGTACTGCAAATTTTCGGCGCAACAATCAAGAACTCGCGTTCAAAAGTTTCAAGAACCAAACCCTTTATCAGTCTAAGAAAGCCCGCCCACACCCTGGCCATTTTCGTGATATTGTCTTTTTTAAAACCAGATGCTAGGATTTTTTGCCTTGAGATTAATCTGACCAATCGAGCAACAGGCAATGATACGACTTATAAAATCAGGAATTAAACGGTTACTTGGGGCTGAGCCAGCTGATTCTGCCGGGGTTTCTGAATTTTTCGAAGCCCTGCAGCGCGGCAGAGAAGAGGCTGCAATGGAGCTCTACCGTGAAGGGGCAGATATCTTTCGCGTAACGGTAGACGGCGGCAATGCGCTCATCTATGCAGCGATGGGCGCGAACAACAATCTTATCCGCCTGCTCCTTGAAAAGGGCGTAAAGCCTGATGCAAGAACCAGGCAGGGACGCACTGCCATCATTATCTGCTGCGAAAAAGGGAATCTGGAGGGGCTGCAGCTGCTTCTGCAATACGGAGCAACCCTGACAGAAACTGTAGAAGAACATGAGGGCTACCTGATCGGCAGGGGCATCTGGGGCAAAAACCCCGATTTGATAAGCCTTCTCATCAAAAATGGCATTTCTACAGAATACCAGTCATGGGAGAACTTCACCACGCCGCTGACGCTGGTAACACACTGGGGCGCCATGGAATTGGCGAAAACTCTGCTCAACGGCGGCGCCAATGTTAACGCCATGGGCAAAGACGGTGATAATCCACTTCTCGCCGCACACAACAGAAAAAACCAGGAAATGATAGATCTGTTGTTACAACACGGAGCCGACCGGCAACGCATGCCAGGACCCTGCCACATCTGCAATCAAGCTTTCTTTTCCGGCTCTTATCAGATCGGAATGAGCGATTTTGCCTATGTCGACTGGCACTGCTCATGGTGTGGCCGTCCAACCTGCTCCTCCTGTGCCGGCGGGGTTTATGGCAGATCGTCAGACCAGGAGCATAAAATCTGCAAACCATGCATGACCGGCTCCGGGCTTCTTCGCGAAAAGATAGAAGCCGGCCTGAATACTATCTGGCGCTGGGCGCACCGCCGAGAAAATATCGGAAAAAGCAAAAAGACCCTTAAATGCCCGGTCTGCAAAAAAACCTTCGACCTGGCTACGGCTATCAACACCTTTCCACGGTGCATTCATCACGATCACATCTGCCCCGCCTGCATGCCGAATACCAGCAAATGCCCCCTCTGCAAACCATTATCTTATTGATATGATCTGAGTCTGCTCGTCCTGCAAAGGTTTTGCGCTTTAGTAATCTGTTATAAAAAAAGGCTGGCCCGAAGGCCAGCCTTTTTTATGAGAAAGCTGATTATTTGCTGCCGAGGGTGGCAACCATAACGGCTTTGATGGTGTGCAGGCGGTTTTCGGCCTGGTCGAAAACTTTTGAGAATTTGCTTTCGAAAACTTCGTCTGTAACTTCCATGGCACCGACTTCTTTTGAAACGGTGGTGTCATTGTTGTGGAAAGCCGGCAGACAATGCAGGAACAGGGTATTTTCCTTGCCGGTCATTTTAACCATCTTCATGTTGACCTGATAAGGCTTCAGCAGCTTGATGCGGGCAGCCATCTGATCTTCTTCGCCCATGCTGGCCCAGACGTCAGTGTAGAGAACGTCGGCACCCTTAACGCCCTTGGCAACGTCATCAGTGATGATGAGTTTGGTGTTGCTGGCGGCGGCGATCGCTTCGACTTCTTTTACCAGGCCCTTTTCGGGGAACAGTGATTTCGGAGCGACAATGCGGCATTCGATGCCCATCTTGGCGCAGCCGATCATCAGTGAGTTGGCCATATTGTTGCGGCCGTCACCGACGTAAGCAAAGGTCAGACCCTTGAGTGAGCCGAAATATTCTTCCATGGTCAGCAGGTCGGCAAGAATCTGGGTTGGGTGATATTTATCGGTGAGACCGTTCCAGACCGGAACGCCGGCATATTTGGCGAGCTGCTCAACGGTTTCGTGTTTGAAACCACGGAACTGGATGCCATCGAACATGCGACCGAGAACGCGAGCGGTATCAGCAACGGTTTCTTTTTTGCCGAGCTGAATGTCGTCTTTGCCGAGATATTCAGGATGCGCGCCTTCATCGACGGCGGCAACAACAAAAGCACATCTGGTGCGGGTTGAAGGTTTTTCGAAAATCAGAGCAATGCTCTTGCCTTCGAGATTGCGGGGCTTGACGCCGGCATATTTAAGGCGCTTGAGATCTCTGGAAAGATCGAGCAGATAGCGGATTTCTTCAGTAGTAAAATCTTTGAGCGTGAGAAAATGACGACCAACAAGATTCATTGCCATAATTCGTTCCCTTTCCTGAATAAAAATGTATCAGAAGCCTGTAATTTAATATCATTGCCCGGCGTTTAAATCAAGCCTGCTGATTATCTTCGGGTTCGCGACGGGCAGCTCCATGGCATAGAACGGCAAAACCGCAGTCGGCGCAGATTTCGCCGGCGGCAGGCTTCCATTCAGTTTCGGCTCTGATCTGCCTGACGGTCTGCAGAATCTCGGTTTCAAAAGCGACCATATCGGGCTCGATCTCTTCGAGCCTTAGCCCGTCAGCCGTCAGATAGGCAATGAACGACCGGGCAAAGTTCAGACAGCCGGTTTCGCCAAGCACGCCGCGCGCCGCCGCGATACGGTAAAGCGCCAGCTGGTCACGATAGCCGGCGTGCGCTTCGGGTGAATAATGCCGCGTCTTGAAGTCAATGATGCTTATTTCGCCGTCACGCCGGTCGACACGGTCGGCAAAGCCCCTGATAAAAAACTCGCCGCCGGCATCGCTGAATTTGACGTTCACTTCGGCCTCGATCATCCAGGGGCCGGTTCTGCCAAGTTCTGAAGCGACATATCTGCGCATGATCGCACGCGCAATGCCAGCTGCCTCTTTACCCGCATCGCCATAGCAGGGAAAAACCGCCGCCAGTTTTTCTTCTGCCAGCCTGGCCGCGGCCTCCGGCGAAGTCTCTCCATGCCCGCCGGCAGAATGAAACAGCCGGATCGTCTCGTGAACTATGGTGCCGAGAGTGCCGGAAAAACTGGCCGGTCGCTCAGAAAACGAGCTGATATGCCGACTGGTGAAAAAATAGCGCCGCGGGCAGGTTTTAAACAGCCTGAGATCCTGCAGCGAATAGATTTCCTGCTCGTGCATGGCGACAACGGCCGTGCTGGTCTGGCGGTTGATAAAACCGGCAATGGCTCTGAGATCCTTTTCCAGCTCTGCCGGCTCAGGCACCGGCATTGCCGGCACTTTTTTCTCTATCGGCGGCTCATGACCGTTAAGCAGCCACGAATCGATGATTCCGCGCCATTCAGGCAGCGGCAGAATCTTACCGAGTTCCGGGTTCTGCCTGATAATCTCGCAGACATCGTACAGCGGTTCGGTTGGTTTGGTCTCATCTTCCGGCGGCAGGCTGTGAATCTGCCTGCCGGTAATTACCAGCAGATCTTCGGCCCGGGTGAAGGCAACATACAGCTTGCGGCGATCTTCAGCTTCGGCTGCCGCCCTGTCCTGCTCAACATAAGCCGCCAGAGCCGGAGAAGCGCCTTTTCCGGCAGGCAGCGACGGGTCATTCACGATAAGGCCGTGCTGCCGGTCAAAAAGAATGCGACTCGTGGAACGATAGGTTCGCCGTTTGAGAAACGGGCAGATAACAATCGGAAACTCGAGCCCCTTAGACTTATGAATCGTCATGACCTTGACTGCGTCGCCTTCTTCAAGCCCGAGACCGGCTTCGTCCTCGTCGATATCGGCCAGCAGAATGCGTTCGATATAAAGCAGAAAATCCGGCAGCGAAGTGAAAACCCCGTTCTGCTCGAAAGCCCGCACGATACCGATAAATTTGCCCAGGTTGTTCTGCATTCGCAGCCGGCGAAGATCAGACTTATGAGCCGCAGCGTATTCATAAAAGCCAGCCTGTTCAAGAATCGTGTGACAAAGGTCGAGCAGACCAGGCCGCGAACTGCGCTCTTTGAGCATCACGAAAAGCTGTCTGAACTGCCGTGCCTTTTCAGGCAGCAACTCTTCTTTCTGAGCGAGAATATGCGGCAGCAGCGGCACTTTTTCATGGCGGCCCGCCGACGAAATGGCAGCCAACTCAGAATCCTGCAGGCCATAGAGAGGCCCGGTCAGAATTTTTACAACTGCATGGTCATCATTGGGCTGGTTCAAAAGCCTGAGAAATGCGAGAATCTCTTCGATTTCACTGCGGGCATAAAAGCTGAAGCCGCCCGACATCAGATACGGAATCTGCCTGCCGGCGAGCGCATCTTCGAATGCTTTTGGCAGCCCTCTAATGCTGCTGACGATGATGGCGATATCGCCATAACCGGCGGCACGTGCCTGCCCGGTGCGCCGATCGACCAGTCGCAAACCCGAAGAGACTATGGTCTGCAGCATTTCGGCGATCTGTTCGCAGGTTTCGGTGTCTGACTGTTCATCAGGAGCAGTCAGGCAGCTCACCGCCGGAAACCTCGGCGAAGCGCCACGTCGCGCGTTCTGCCTGACGAACATTCGCCCGCAGTCGCCGCCCTTTTCGAGAAAACTGTCGGCAAGCTCGATGACTTCACGGTAAGAACGGAAATTATCGCGCAGAATTACATCATTGTCGCTGGCAAAGTCGCGAAAAGTGTCGATATTGGCGCCCTGAAAGCGATAGATGCTCTGTTTTTCATCGCCGACAACGCAGATGTGACTGTCGCGATCACGACAGAAAGTATCGACGATATCGAGCTGATCCGGGTTGTTGTCCTGAAATTCGTCGATGAGAAAAACGCGCCGCGCCGGCATGACACCAGCCTGTCGCAGGTCTTTGACCAGATTGCGGCCGCGCAGAAGAATCTCGTCGAAATCGAGAAAACCCCGGCGTTCAAGCTCTTCAAGATAACAGACATAGAACCGGAACAGCCATTCAAGGGTTCTTTTCTCAAGCTCGGTGGCAGAAACAGGCCGGGTTTTAAAGATTTCTCGGGCCAGACCGTAGAATTCGGCCGGCTTGAGCAGATAGCGGCGTATCCGGCTCAGCGCCCCCGGAAACTCGCGCACCAGCTTCATCGCCACCGCAGCGCCGAGAGCCTCAGGCCCATCGATAATACGATCACCGAACTTCTCGGCAAAGCTGTCGACCAGCTCGGCGATCACCAGCTGCCGGTTATTTTCGGCAATTACTGCGTCAGAGCGGTCAAGACCGGCACCGAACGGATCCTGGCGCAGAAATCTTGAAATGAAAGAGTGAAAAGTGGCGACTTCCATTTCACGCAGTTTTGACGGGTGAATGCGGCGTTTATCGACGAGACGTGCCTTCATTTCGGCAGCCGCCTTGGTGGTGTAGGTAATCGCCACGATTTCATCAGGTCTGACGCCCTGTTCCAGCAGAGCGGCAATGCGGCGGGTCAGAACTTCGGTCTTACCCGAGCCGGCCCCGGCAGAAATGCGCATTTTGCCGCTGGCCGAAGCGAGAACTGCCTGCTGCTGTTCATCGGTGAGCCCGGCAACCAGATCGACAAGCACCTGTGAAAGTTCAGACATGACTGTCACCTCCGGCCTTCAGGGCAGCCAGTCTTTCCTGGCAGAACGGCAAAAATTCACAGGCCGGCTGCCGGTTCGAATCAAAATTCAGGCATGATCGGGCATCTGGGTGTGCCGAGGGGCGGCAGTCAAAGGTGCGGTCACCCATGATTTCGTCGAGAATTTCGACAATCTGCTGTTCGAAACCGTTCAAGACCGATTCGCTCACCGGCAGACCATAATTCGGGCCACAGCCGAAGTTTAGCGAGGCTGAGCGCAAAAACCCGGCCTGCATTTCTTTATAAGCCTTTTTATATGGTTCCTTTTTTATATAGAGAAGTGCGGCCACTACGTTTTTGTGGCCAAGCATGCGGCAGGCCAGCAGGTAAAGCGGCATCTGCAGCTCGCGCGGACGCCCTTCCGCCGGAAAAGCCTGTTCAAAAACCTTTTCTGACGAGAGAGTGTCTGAGCTGGTCTTGTAATCGACGACCAGCACCGAATCATCGTTCAGTCGCACCAGACGGTCGAAACGTCCCCTGAACCGGCAGCCATGCAGCTTGAAATTAAAAGCGTGTTCGACCCCGATGGTGCCCCGGGCTGGCAGCTGGTCGCAGTCGTAGATGGCCGAACAGTAAAGCGGCAGCGCTTTGAGGATTGCATCAGATTCGAGATGGCGCTGGAAAAATTCGATGCTGCCAAGCATTGGCGCGGCGGCGATCGTAAAGATCTCATGAATATCTTTTTCATCTGGCTTTTTGCCAAGTTCCCAGATGCTGCCCGGCCGATGCAGATGTTCGAGACAGGCATGGAATGCGTTGCCAGTGATAAAATGCGGCAGCTTTGCGAGAAGCGGATCCTGGATTCTCAGAATATTGAGAAAGAAAAAACGCCGGGGGCAGTCGACGTAATTCGCCAGTGAACTGGCGGTAAAGCAGTAGTCTTCGGGCAGCTGAATCATGTCGGTGGCATGGGTGGTAAAGCTGCGAGGCCTGATACCATGCACTGACGCGCCTGATGGCAAACACTGTTCGACTTCCTGCAGAACCGGTTCGATCGCTGCAAGCATTTCGGGGCTGAGACGGGTCAGGCGGGTTCTGACCTCGCCCAGCGTCAGCGGTCTTTCTTCGGCTTCGGCCAATTCAGGCTGCAGACCGATCTCGTGCAGAAACGGCGCCGGCGATGCCGGGTCAGAGCCAAGACGCTGTGGAAACGTCAGAATCAGGCTCTCTTTGGCGCGTGTCATGGCGACATAGAACAGGCGCCGTTCTTCTTCGAGGTGGTCTTCGATACTGACCGGGTATGGGTTGAAAAAACTGACCGGGCGCGGCATCTGGTCGAAACGGCGGCGCAATTCTTCGATCGATGGGGTCGGAACCAGCAGGTTTTCACGCAGATTAACCGGAAACTGCCCCTCGCACAGGCCACAAATGGCCACCACGGGAAATTCAAGACCTTTAGACTGATGCACCGTCATGATGCGCACGCCATCGACCGGGGTGTCGTTTACCTGTTCAAGCGTCGAAGCGTAATAGGTCAGCCACTCGTCGAAGCCGGGCATCAGATCTGATACGGTCGGCTGTCGGTTGTGCTGCGCCTGAAACATTTCGCAGTAATCGGCGAGCATCGAGCGGAAATGCAGAATATTGCGTGCCGGCGCCGAAGAAGGGTTTTGCAGCAGATGTGAAACGGTGAGCAGAAGCCTGGCAAGAACCGCCGGCAGCGGTTCGGTCGCACAGCCGCCGAGAATATTAACCATTTCGGCGAACGAAGCAGCTCTGAGCATAGTCTCTGGGTCAGTTTCGGGCAGCGTCGAGAAATCGCCGGCGCTGATCTTTTCGAGAATATTCTGCATCGTCAGTGACGGCGAAAGTTCGGCCAGCACCGCCTGAATCCAGAGCGGGCTGAGTCGAAAAACCGGCGAGGCAAAAGCACGCTGCAGAGCATTATTGCGCTCGGGACCGCTTTCGCTGGCGGCAATTTTCAGCAGAGCAACCAGAGCGATCACCTCTTCAGACCTGAAGAACTTCATGTCACCGGCGATTTCGAACGGAACATGCAGAGCCTGCAGACATTCAGCGATCAGATCGATCTGGTAATTGTTGCGCACCAGAATAGCAATTTCAGAAGGCTTGTAGACTCTTTCGCCGCCGTAAACCATCAGTGCGGCAAGTTTTCTGGCCAGCATTCTCGCCTCTTCAAGTTCATCTCTGGCCCTGAAAAGCCTGACACTGCCCTCGCGATCGCTGGCGGCCTTCAAATCACCTTCACCCTGAGAGCCATTTTTCCAGGCCAGGCGACCGGCAGCTTTGACAATGCCTTGCGCCGAGCGGTAATTCATTTCGAGCGGAAAAACCCTGGCGTTGAAACGCTTTTTAAATGGGCCATTGGCAGTCATCATCGAAGGGTCGGCACCTCTGAACCGGTAGATACTCTGGCGCGGGTCACCGATAACCGCAGTTTTAACCCTTTCATCTTCACCCTTTAGCAGACAAAGCAGCAGAAACTGCGCCGGATCGGTATCCTGAAACTCATCGACGAGAATGACCTTGAAGCGATCGCGGTAAGTGCAGGCAATGGCCGGGTTCTGCAGCACCATGATACTGAGGCTGATCAGGTCGCGAAAATCGAGATAGCCGGTCAGAGTCCTTTCCCGCTCATAAAGGCGAAAAAGATTCAGCAGCTCGCCAAGCCGCGCGCGCGTGCGGTCAGACAGATTCTGGCAGGCCTTTATCGCCCCGGCGAACTCATCGACATCGACCAGATTCGATTTGAGCAGCGAAATGAACGTCAGCACTTCCTGTTGAAAACCGCGTCGGCAAAGCACTTTACCAAATTCGGCAAAAGCATCTGGTTGCTGACGGCCGCAGACAGTGCTCATCATCAGCGCTTCCTTGAAACCGGTCAGCAGCTTAAAATCAGGTTTGATGCCGACCAGCCAGTATTGTTCGCGCAGAATGCGGGCGCAGAAAGAATGAAAAGTCGATATCCAGCATTGATCAAAGCTGTGCGGGTAATATTGCAGAACCCGCTCACGCAGTTCGAGAGCGGCCTTGTCAGAAAAGGTCAGCGCCAGAATTTCTCTCAATCTGGTGCCCTTCTGCAACAGATCGCCGATCAGAACCGAAATGGTTCTGGTCTTGCCAGTGCCTGGCCCGGCGACAATAAGCGATGGGCGATTGAACTTTCTGATAATGGCAGTCTGCTGCTCGTTGAGCTTTTTCAGGTCTTCTGCCAGTGATGGTATTGCTGCCTGATTCATAGGCAGTCAGTTTACTGCATCCCCGGCCGGCCGGCAAATCATATCTGCCCGATGCTCTGGCCTGCTTGCATCGGGCGGCGGTCTGGCATATATTCACAAAAAACGAAAGTTGAGTTTTTATGGCAGCAGCAAAAAAAGAACGCATCGTCGACATTCTCGAAGAAATTTCGGCCATTCACTCGCCGACCGGCTTCACCCACAATGTTCTCACCCACATCGAAAAAATGCTCAAAAAAGCGGGCATTAAAACCCGCTACACCAACAAAGGCGCCCTGATCGCCGGCAATCACGCAAAACCAGAAATTGCCGTAGCCGGGCATATCGACACTCTCGGTCTCATGGTCAGAGAAATACGTGGCGACGGGCAGCTCGGTTTTACAAAGCTGGGTGGGCCTCTGCTGCCCGCTTTCGAAGGCAAAACCGTGCGCATCTTCACCGCTGCCGGCAAAAAGTTCTCGGGCAGCCTGATTCTCAACAACCCGGCGGCGCATGTCAACAACAAGGCCGGTGAAGAAACCCGCACCGATCAGAACATGCACATCAGGCTCGACGCCGAGGTCAACAGCGCCGAAGACACATGCAGGCTCGGCATTCAGGTCGGTGATTTCATCGCTTTCGATGCCGGTTTCGAATACACTGACACCGGCTTTGTCAAAAGCCATTTTCTCGATGACAAGGCCGGTTGCGCCGCCATGCTCGATGCGATGCTGACCCTGGGCAGCAAGGCTCTCGACCGCCTGCCGGTGATGTTTTTCTTTTCAAACTATGAAGAGGTCGGGCACGGTGCCTGCGCCGGCATTCCTGAGACAGTCAAAGAGCTGCTGGTCGTCGACATGGGCGTGGTCGGTTCAGGCGTCACCGGCAACGAAACCTCTGTTTCGATCTGTGTAAAAGATTCCAGTGGTCCGTATGATTACGAACTTCGATGTAAACTGGCACAGATGGCCGCGAAAAAGAAAATTCCGTATAAGCTCGATGTTTTCCCGTTTTACGGTTCAGATGGCTCTGCGGCGCTTCGCGCCGGGCACGACCTGCGCGTCGGCCTGATTGGCCCCGGGGTTTCGGCTTCGCATGGCAATGAACGCACCCACCTCAAAGGCCTGCTGGCTACCCGCGACCTGGTTCTTGCGTATCTGAAAGCTTAAAGCTTTTACGTCATACCCGCGTTTGTGCCAGAAACGGGTAAAAGCGGGTATCCTGCAGACTTTCTGAGTTTTCGGAAGTATGACAGCAGGTCACACATGCAAATGTGACAATTGGCTTGTTTACCAGTTCAGTTACAGATTTTACCTGTTTTTTGAGAAAAAAAGGGCTGCCCTTGCGGGCAGCCCTTCTGCATAGAAACAGTTTTACTGGTTTCTGATGGTCTTGTCGAGGGTTCTGATGATCAGGTTTGAACCATAGACAGGCACTGAAGTCTTGTAGGTTCTGGTCTTGAAAGTGTTGCCACCAAGTGTAGGTGCGCCCCACTTCCAGGTGCTCCAGGGATTGTTGATATCGGTAAGATTACCGGTTGTATAGAAATCCCAGTCACGGGCATTGTCAGTAGCGACGATCTTGACCGGAATCGCCATCGGGAACTGAGTCTCGGCGCCACGGAACACCGCGGTTGCCTGACTGGTTGTACTGGCGATCTTACCCGAGGCAATCGATGTGCTCTGCCAGCCTGAAGTTATACTGCGTGATTTTTCGGCACCGGTTGAATCGAAGTAATTGAAGGTCAGAGTTGCGGTGGCAATACCGGCGTTGTCGCTGACACCGACCTGGAAAACAGCTTCAACGTTGTCTTCAAGGAAACGCGGCGGCAGGAACGACACACCGTTACCGGTGACGTTGTCGATCTGCTTGGTGTAGGCGGCATCGTTGAACGGGGCCACGATCTTGTCACCCATTGATTTGAGCGACTGATAATAACCGACTTTGCCGTTGATATAACCGTCGGCAGTGGCATCGGCAGACCATGTCGAGCTCAAATCACTGAAGTTTTCATCAAATGTGGTTTTGGTAAGGTTTTTGAATGAATAATCACTGTATTTGCTGACCGGAGCATTTACAGCTCTTGCAGATTTGAGCATCAACGGGAAGTAAGATACGGTATTGTCTTTGAGTTCGGTCATAATACCGTAGGGGTTCGGGGGCATGTTGTCGCGAACGTGCAGAACCATGTTGAGGGGAGTTTCAGCCAGTTTGTTGCCTGATGAGTCAATAACTTCAACGTAGAATTCATAAGGCTTGATTGTCTTGGTAACAGCATCATAATAACCCGGAGTGTTATTGGCATAACCGGCCGGAATCTTGAGTGAACCACCATTGCCAACACAGATGAAATTAAGCGGAACTTTGTAGAATACCTTGGCAAAATATGACGTATTGCCGTTGGCAGCAGTTTCGCTGAAAGTCTGTGAATCTTTCTGCAGGCGCTGATTGTTTTCAATAATCGCACCAGCAGCGTTTTTCGTATAATAGTGGCTGTAGAGAGTATCAAAATTCAGACCAGCCCGGCTCTTCAGATATCTGCCGGCGGCATCACGCGAAGAGGTTTCGAAAGCCAGACGTATCTTGCGGTTCAACAGTTTGGCGAAAACCGGCTTAAGATTCAGGTGTGCGCTCGGCTTGCCAGAAACAATCAGACTGTTGATCTGAGCCTGAGTTGACACATTGTGCTGGCGGTTCGCATCATAGGTAGCCTGGTTGGTGATACCAAGCTCGCTATCAACCGCTTCCCAGGGGTTATTGTCAGAGAAAGCCAGACGCACCTGCGACGGATTGGCTTTTCCGGAGGGGCCAACACCAACCGTCAGATTGTTGCCGGTTTCACCGAACAGGTTGTTGGGGCTGGTTTCAGAGTAAAGAATGCGGGGCTGCTGCATATCGATGATCTTAACCGTGGTCTTGGATTCAAGAACCATGTCTTTCGGCAGAGTGATGAAAGTACTGACGATCCATTCGGTTCCGTTCCAGATCTTGATGTACATGTCATACTCAAACATGCGGCGCATGGTGATTACCAGGGTGGCATCGGTCGGATCGGTCGGTGGCAGGTCACCACCGGTCTGAGTAACGATGGGTGAGTTGTTGGAAAAAACCGTCGTTTCGGGTTTGACAGTTACTTCCATGGGTTCGCCAGGCTTGCTGTTGTCCTGAATCAGAAACTTCTTCTGAACTTCGTAGCCGCCACCAGCTTTGGGAACCTTGTATTCAAGGTGTGCGGTAACGCGAATCTTGCTGTTTGCAGCCCAGCGCACGTCGCCAACCTTGTTCATAAACTGGAATTCAGGTTTGCGGTTGACGTAGAACGGATTTTTCTCGGTACCGTCAGGATTCAGACCCTTGTTTTCGAGCAGCTTGGCGGCAACATAGTTGTAGTTATTCGAAGCAGGATTGGTGTCGTTAGATTTTGAAATATCGAAGAACAGGTTTGTCTGCGAAGCAACGTCCATTCTCCAGTAATAGGCTTTGCCGGCTTCGAGACCATGGAAACCGCCGGTTGGCTGAGCGCCGGTCTGCGGGTGCCAGTATGTGTTGTTTTTCAGATATGCCTTGGCACCTGATTCAAGAGATGGAACAACATCGCAGCGCTGAATTCTTGCGGTTTCAAGAGTATTCGACTGCGGCGGCACACTGCCCGAAACCACGATCGGAACCATGGCAAAAGTCGTATCGCCGCCTTCAAGAATCTGGTTGAGATAGCTCGAAGCAGAAGCAACCATGAACTTGAATTCGGGCTTCAGCATGATGGCATTGAGGGCGTCAACGCTGGAATACTGTTCATAGCTGCCTGCTTTGACCGGCAGGGCCTTTTCGCCTTTTCTGAGAACCGAAGGCAGATCATCGATGGTACTGCCGAAGGCGAGCAGGTCGTAATCATACCAGTCATAGAGGACCTGACAGGTCAGGATATATTTACCGGGCACCGGTGAATAGAAATAATGATAGTTGTACATGCCGGTACTGGTATTGGTCGGTGGTTTGGGCTCGAGGGCCTTACATACCGGGTTGCCATAGAGGTCTTCGACGAGCCAGGTTCTCCAGCGATAGAAAACCTTACCACCCTTGGTCGAAGTCTCAGGATTGACGAGCGAAGTGATGAAACCGCCGTGCTTGCCATCTTTATCCCAGTCTGGCGACGCTTCGAGGTCTGTCGGGTCCTGGGTGCCATTTGCCAGCGGGTAGTTTTCAACCATGAAGAAGTAAAGCTGGTCAGGAGCGAGCGAAGAGGGCATCGGGTTAATCAGACCGACATTCTGAGCAGTCGACCGGGCCAGCTCATTGTGCGGCGGAATCATGTTGAGATAGGGGCCGACGATATCGAGAAACGACTTCTTACCGGCAAGACTGATAACCTGATCGGGGGTAGGCACGTTAATAACCGAGAGTCGGCACATGCCGGGGTCAGAGTATGTATATTCATAGAAACCGGGAGCACCGGCGGTGCCGATGTTGTAGTCACCCGCATCCCATTTGTTGTTGTTGTTACCGATTACGGCTGACCAGCTGGCAAGAATCTTGGTTGCCTGGCTCAGGCCCTTGGCCATAAGCTCTTCAGTACCTTCAGCCCGCATATTGAACGGAACATTGTAATAACGAACGGCAAAGTCTTTGCGACCGATCTCGCGGGTCTTACCGTAACGGCTCTGAAAAACGACTTTACCGTAACCCTGCTTGAATATGAGAAAGCCGGGCCATTTCCATGTGCCATTATCATCATATTTCGAACCCTTATGCAGATAAATGGCTTCATTCGGGTCAAAGGTCGAGCGCGGGTCAAAATCACTCGGGCTTTTGGCCGGGTGACTCATGGCAAAATACATGTTACCAAAACCATCGGCCTTGATATCATCAATAACGCTGTTGGGTTTGGCCCCGATAGCACTCAAAATGCCACTGACCGGAATCGCCTGGTAGCGTTCCTTGGAAATCGGTGAGCCTGATTTTTCCTTGCGCTCAAATTTGTAGACCATCTTACCGTCCTGGTCATAGGCAAAAACGATGCCGCCTTCCTGGTTCCACTGGTTTGACACGGCAACGGCAGAAATATTCATGGCCGGAGCATTTACGCCGGTGGCCTGTTTATACCAGTCTTTGATAACAGAAGTGCCAAGCGTATAAACATAATCAGAATTGACATTGCGCATCGAAACGCCGATCCAGAGGGTATCGGTATTGTCTGGCAAGCCGATGAGGGGGTTACCGGCGGCCGGAACATAATTTGCCCCGTTGAGAGTTATTTCGGCCCCTGATTGATATTTAGGGCGCGAATAAAAGTAAGTGCGCGATGGCTGAGCTTTAATCGGCGGCATGAAAGCCAGGTCGTTGGTCATTTCATCAGCGACGCCGCTGCCTGAACCGCTGGCACCACCGCAACCGTCCAGACAGCCGGCAAAGATCTGGCGGGTGATCTTTTTGTCGTAAGAAGTGGCGACGACTTTGCCCACTGTGTTGGCGTAAACAGGCGCATCGAGGTTCGGGTTGTTGGGAGTCCAGGTGAAAAGCTTCCAGTTGTGGGCTTTGCCTTCTTCCTTGTCGCCGAACACGACGTAGAAAGTGCTGAAGCCATGTACAGCGCCTGCGGTTTTCCAGCTTGAATACCAGGAACCGTTAGGAATCTCATACCAGTTCCGGCCATCGTATTTATTGAGGGTCAATGCACCGGAGAAGCTCGGAAGGGGGTTACCGGCCGGAGTTGAAATCGAGGTGCCGGGACCGGCAGACTTTGGTCTTGAACCACTGCCGCGAACTGTACGACCGGCAGGGCCGACGCGGTATACAGCAGAACCTGCACCCCAGCTGCGGTGATCATAATGAAAGTAAGCATGATAACCCCAGTCGGAGTGGTCAGCCGAAACGCCGTCGAGAACCTGTCTTTTCAGTTTCGAACTGAGCAGTGTAAAGCCTGATTCAACCTCTTCGGTAAAGGTATAAATATTGCGATTCAGGTCGACCGCGAACGAAAAGGTGTTGTTAGGTGTAAACAGATGCTTTGACGGGTCAAAGTATTTGTCTTTTTCGGGGTTATTCAGACGAAAAACCCCCTTCATGACCGTCGGCCCCTGGCCGATCAGCAGATAGCATTCACCGTTGCGCTCATATTCTGGTGCAAGCGCAAAGGTGGCCGGTGAAAGCAGCAGTATTACTGCCAGTATCAGCCCCGCCATTCTCAGGATCCTTGCGTAACTGTTAACCATAAACCCCTCCTGTTCTTGAGGAAAACCAGCTCAGTTAAGATTAACTGACTGAATTACCGCGTTACCAATGTTCGGATCGATTTTATAGGCCTTGAAGATCGCGGCCAGAACTTCGGCGGTCAGGTCGACACCACCGATAAATACGTCGTTATCGAGCATTACAGACTTAAAAGGCTCAAGAATCTTGTCTCCATGACTCAGCCAGTTGGCGGCCATACTGGTGACATTGCCATAATAGCCACCAACCGCAGCAGAATCGTTCGCAATCTCTCTCGGGAATGGAATGCTGAAAATTCTTCCATAATCGAGATCTGGAGGCACAACGTTTTCACGTGTTCTGGCGAGAACGCTGCTCAGGCTTGTATTTAAAACCACCTGAACATTTTTCTGAGTTGCAATCTGCTGAGTATACTGGCGAATCTCACCGATAATAGCAGCAAATTTTTTACGGGTTTCATCGGGATCGGTAAAACCAACCGCATAAGCAATACGGCTCAGCCGGTCATATTTTTCTTCGGCAGTAGCAAGCTGGGCACCGATAGCTGTCAGCTTTGCATGATAGGCGGATTCTGCCTTGCCCTGATCAACCCTGAATTCCTGCTTTCTGATTGCTGCCGGGCCCGTTGCCAGCTGGTCGATGCCATCGGTGTATCTGGCCGAAATTTCTTCCATCTGACGGTTATAATTCCGGTGGGTTTCCTGAATTCGCCCCTGAAGCGACTTGATCGTTGCGGTCAGCTCATCAAGAGCCGCCTGATGCTGGCTGGCTTTCTGCTGCATCTGCTGCTGCGGCACCTTGGTTGCGTCAACTTTAAATGCCTGACGTTCAACATCATATGAAGTCATGGCCGGGTGTAACAGAACCACAGCCCTGAGATTGATTTTTCCGACATAGGCAATATCTCTGCTGCGCTGGGCCAAAACGACAGTTGAGGCAGCGAACAGCAGAACAGTTAATGCGACTGACAGGCGTAACTTTAGACCCGGATTCATTCTTTTCCCCCGTTATTTATTGAGCTTTCTTTCAAGTGATACAAGCCTGACGGCTTCTTTTGCAATATTACGACCATACTGGTCGGTATATGCCGCGCCAGCCTGGATAAAAAGAGCTTCTGTTTTCCATTTATCATTGGTCAGAATAGCCATACTGGCCAGCTGAATATTGATCGGAACTGCGTTGAACGACGAGTTGGACTCGCTGAAATTATTGATCGTAAATTCAGGAGCATTGATGGTGAACGATCTGAGATACTGGGGGCGACCCTTTTTGGCTGCTTCCCAGCAGGCGTAGAAATCGGCGGGATAAAGCTGAAACTTAAGCAGCGCCAGCTCTGTAAGACCATGTGCCAGATAATCAAGTTTTATTCTCTCATCGATCTGAACGGTCTGAGGCTTCGACCCACGGGTCATCGAGCTGTAGGCAATGGCCATCTGCAGCAGCACTACTGCAAAGACCAGAGCGAGAAGCAAAGCCATACCTCTTCGATTAACAGTGTTTTTCATGGGTTATCTCCGGATCTTTGCCTTATGAGAAGCGAGGGTGTAGAACTTGTCGGTCTTGCTTCCCTTGTCCTGCCAGGTGACGGTAAGAATATACTTGTGATAAACATTCGTAAATTTGATATTCTGAGTGCTCCAGCCCCAGTTTGCCGGGGTATTCGGTTGTTCTCCCTTGGCAAATGGGTCATAGGTAGGCACCTGGAAAGTAACCGGAACATCTGACACGTCGAGTTGAGAAGTAAACTGCACCCCATCGATCGTCTCCGGCCCAAGAACCAGATTGATCGAACCGGCAGCAGCGTTGCTGTTAAGAGTCTTTGCAGTAGCGCCACCATGTTTGCCGACTGAAATAGAGGTAAAAGGAAACTGTAGAGCGCGATTGAGCTTTTCCTGGCAGAGATTAACAGCCTTGATGGTTCTATCGTCCTTGTCGGTCGCTTTGATAGACGTGCCCATAACCCCGATGATCGGAATAAAAGCTGATGCCAGAAGTGCCATCGCCAGCATCACCTCGGTCAGTGTCATACCGGTACTTCTGTTAATGTGTTTCATCAGAAGCCTCCAAGAGCGAAAGACTGCATAGGAACAGCCATATCGAGTTTTGCCTGAACCCCGTGATCAACAATAGTCTCGGGATGTCTTGGGTTCTGCAGGCGGATTTTAATGCCAACCACCTTGTCGGTTTCGCCACCGGCAGCGGCGGCACCTGGATCGGCAAGCCCCCATGAAATTGTCGCTGAAGCGACATCAGAAAGTTTATAGGTGTAAGGCACGGTTCCGAGACCGAAGTTCTGAGGACTGTTGCCAAAACGGGTATTGAAATTGGTGAAAGTACCGGGATTTGGCTTAAAATTGGCTGTAGTGTTGAAATAATCGACACCGCCAAATGCGACATCCTGTGTATTGGCGTGCAGGTGCAGAGTGTAAAGATTTTTTTCTGCCGGAATTCCCATCAGACAATGGTAAACAACAACGCCCTTGTTGGCAGCATTCAGATATGTCGTGTCCGGTTTGGCAACAGTAAATACCATAATCCGGCGATTTGATGTGATATTGGCAATCTGCGTATTATTATTGAGAGTCAGAAAAGGGCATTTTGCAACTGTAATCTGGTTTGCTGCTGTCGGATTGATCGAAGTGGCATTCGCTGCCTGCTCTATACGCTCCTTGAGTATGGACAGAAATCTTTCGGCTTCCTTCTGTCGGGTCAGCTTCCAGCTGCCTGTCAGAAACATGTTGCTACCCATGCGATAAAAAGCAAAAAGCCCGGCCGTGAACAGCGAGAACACGGCACTGGCAACCATTATCTCGATGAGGGTAAAGCCTGCTACCCGTTTTTTAAGTATCTGAGAGTTCATAAACAGATAATCTCCCGGAAGAATATACGCAATTTAGATGCCAGCGGCAGAAAGCCGCTGTTTATTGACCGTTCTGCTTTTTTTCAGGCCGATCCATTTCGTCAATTTTGTGAATGACCGATTCAACAACCTTAAATACTTCAGGATCAACCTTGTGGTTTTCATAAACCATCTTCATAACCCGGGCTAAAATGCACTCCCCGCCCGAAAGAACCAGAGGGTAAGGCCTGATTGGCAAAAGATTAACCGCATCAGGGAAACGTGTCAGTTCAAGCCAGTTGATAAGTTCGCGTGAAGGCGGCGCAGAATCAGAAGGGTGAGCCAGATGTTCCTTCGCCAGAAAGGCGTAAAACAGAGAAAAATTAATACCAGGAATGCCCTGTCCGAACATTTCACCGGCCTGATAACGCACCGGATACCCGTAAGGCACCGGCACCGTTGTATTAAGAACCGCATCAAAACGTTCTTCAGCAGCGACCTTCCTGACTGCAGCAAGAATTTCGACTTCGATTTCAGCCAGATACTTACGGGTAGTTGCCGGGTCCGTGAGATCGGGGCAGGCGGCAGCATGTTCACTGTCAGCGATCAAACCACGCAGGCGGTCTTCTTCAGCAGAAATTATTTCCAGTTCTTTTTGAGCAGTTTCACGCTCAGCCGGAATCGCTGATGAAAAAAGTGCAATCTGAACTGATTTACGCCGGTCGAGTTCGGTAAGCTGTTGCTGAAGGTGCTGTAGACCCTCAAGAGCCGTTGCTGCCGCAGTCGAATTTTTCAGTCTGGCGACGGCCTCGTCGAAGGCCTCACGGGTCAGGCCCGGCTCGACCTTGAAAAAACCCATGCGGTCGAAATCAAACAAAGACATGCGCGGGTGCAGGCTGACAGCCATACTAAGGTCTATGGTTGCAATTCCAGCCGGGGTGGCAGAGATAGGCAAAGCAATTACTGCCACAAACAGCAGCATTAAAACATATAAATCAGTGTTTTTTCGCATCAGAAACCTCTCTGTCGGCAGAATACAGAATTGGCCGATCGGTTTTTTCAAACATCAGAGCAATTTTTCCGGCCTGTGTCAGGTAGCTTTCGAGAATTTCAGCTTTACGACTGAAAAAGAACCGGCGCAGATCGTTTTCTGCTGGCCGAGGCGGTGCTGCAGCAAACCTGGGAAGCTTGTTGAGAAGCACACAACCGGTCGCAATCTCAGGCAGAACCGTTTCATGATAAATCTGACCGGCGATCTCAAGAAGCTTGTCATACCCGGGCACACCCTTGTCTTCAAGCAGCGACTGTTCTGCCTTAAGTCGTTCTTTAAGCTCTGAAAGCCTGCGATCAATCTGGCCGATCTTTTCCCAGGCCAGATTTTCAGCCGCAGACTCGTTTGAATTCATCGTTCTGAGCACCAGATCAGATTTTTCTCTCTCACTGGCGGCAATCTCGGCAGAAATCGATGCAACCCTTTCCTGCAATTTCTCAACAGGTATAATTTCGCTTTTCGTCTCTTTAAACCGCCCGGTTTCAGGATCATATTTCCGCATCAGTGGATGTTTCTGCAGAAGTCGTTCAAAATCAACCGCCCGGAAAGTTTCGCCCGTAACCAGCAGGGGTACGGCAAAGACAAAAAAACTTAACAGCCGCAAAATATTTTTACATCTTCTCATTCTGGCAACTCCGGAAAATCAAACCTGTAAGGATCAACGACCAGGTCCGGGCGACGTTTGAGAATTCTCTGGCTCAACAACGTTTCAACATAAGAGTGATCTTCATAAATGCTGTGCCGGTTTTTCTGAACCGGGTATGCGGAAAAAGAGAGGATTCTCCCCGGCACCGGCAGCTGATAAAAAATCAGCGAAATCCAGCTTGAACCATTGATTTCCTGTGCCCAGGGAGTTTTCATGTCAGGATGAACAGCTCTGATACGCCCGGTTTGCTGAACAACCAGCTGCATGCAGCCAGAAGAAGAATTCTGGTCGGCAAAAAGCGCGATTTTTATATAAGTGTTGTCTGAACCAACAATCAGCGGCCCCTCCCCGGGGCAATAGTTTTCACGGGCCATTGCCATCAATGATGGCCCCGAATCAAAGGCCGCCCATGGCAGTCTGGCTGCTTTATCAGTAAAAAGAGGTAAAAATGCCGGAGCGACGGCGCTGGCAAAATTATGTGAACCAACCCAGAAAACTTTGGCAAATGGGGCCTGCTCAAGCCGGGTTGCCGCGACATCGAGCTCTGACAGAGGGAAAAATGAAACAGGAGTCGGAATCTTGCGGTAAAAGATCAGTTTCCAGTCGTGCAGAGCAAGACTGCAAGCATGCAGAGACTGACCGCAACAAATGGCTGCCAGTATCAGAGCGAAGATTATTACAAGCATTCTGTTATGTCGCATAAGTTGAGAATACCATGTATTCCCAGATTGCGACAACAATCTTTAATGCTCGACCTGAATCTCGACTTCTGCGGCAATCTCGCTTTCGGTAAGGGCTGTGATGCGAAACACCCCTTTGGCAAGTGGCCAGTATGCTTCATACGGCGGTGGAGTTCTGATAAACTCGATGCCGTTTATCAACCAGATAATTTCTGACACTGGCTCAGAAGGAATCGCACGCAACAGGGCATAATTTTCGTGGCTGGCAGACATGACATAACGGTCACCATCATGCGGAGACACAATTTTGATACCTATATCACGCACCACTCCCGTTTTTTTTGTCTGATTAATGCTTTCAGAGGCAACTTGCAACCTTTGTTCGAGTGATCCAAGTCCTTTAATCACCCATGGATCAGCTGTTTCTGCCTGATCAGCCAGCCTGAAAGGGTCAACATCGAGAAATTGCCGGCGATATCTGAGCCAGCTGGCATAATCAGCCGGCAGGTCATGTCCTTCACCGGCCGAACGATGAAACGCGCAGATTTCAGGCAGATTCCCATCTTCGGCAAAAATCTCGTAACCGGTCATAAAACAGTTTGGCCCTGGCAGCTGGCCCGAAATCGAGCATACAGCGCGCCGTATGATTCCATCGGGGGCCGAAACCGGCGATGGTTGATACCTGGTCTCGAGGTAGTCGTTGATATCGTGAAAAATCGGCCCACAGGCTGTCGCACCACTTAGCGCGCGGGTAGGTGCACCAGAAAAATTGCCGACCCATAAGGCCATGATAAATCTGGAATTAACCGCAACCAGCCAGCAGTCACGGTATTCTGTGCTGGTTCCGGTTTTCAGTCCTGTCATGCTGCGGGTTTTGAAAAATGCCGGATTACCGAAGGTGAACAGACGTGCTGAAGGGTCGGCCATGATGTCAAAAATCATATAGGCGGTGCGGGGCGAAATTATCGAAGAACTGCTCTGTGGCTGGTCTGGAAAGAACTTCAGACTTCTGAGATTGCCCTGATTTGCAAAAATTCCGTAAGCCCGCACCAGATCGAGCATACGCAGCTCCGGATTGCCAATCGCCAGCCCAAGGCCATAAAATTCGGCTGCACCGGGCTTATCGCTTACCAGGCCAAGCTCGACAAGCATCCGGCAAAAATTGCTGATACCGAGCAGATTGAGCATCTTGACCGCCGAGATATTGAGACTGTTGCCCAGAGCGGATCTGATTGTCACCGGGCCATACGATCTGCGGTCAGCATTGGCTGGCTGGTATTCACCCTGTGGCGTTTTGAAAGTCTGCATTGTGTCAGGTATCACATAAGACGGGAAATAGCCGTTTTCTAGTGCCAGCGCATAAAGAAATGGTTTGAGAATCGAGCCGCCCGAACGACTGGCAACGCAGACGTTGTTAAAGCCGGCGGCCAACGGTCCATATTCGCATGAACCGGCCATGGCAAGTATTTCGAGTGTTGCGCTGTCGACAATCATACCGCCAGCCTGTTGCGCTCCGCCTTTCATCAGCCGGGGCAGATGTGATTTGAGCGTGCTGACGAGAAAATTCTGGAGGGTCATGTCGATCGTTGTCTTCCGGGTGCCGCTTATCGAAATATTTTGTGCGAGCACCAGGTCGCAAAAATGCGGAGCATTGAACGGTCGCTGACGACGCCATGACGGGATTGCCAGTTTCCTTGCGCTGGTGAAGGAATTATCTTCAACAATCCCGATGCGCCGCATTTCACCGAGCACCCAGTTGCGGCGATTGAGCAATCTGGCATTACCTTTTGACGAAAATGGGTCGAGGCGACCTGGCGCCTGAATTGCCGCCGCCAGCGTCGCACTTTCTGCCAGGTTAAGCATCTCAGGACTTTTGCCAAACAACAGCAGGGCGGCCATATTGATGCCGCGCACATTACCAAACATCGAAACCGCATTCAGATAGCGCTCGAGTATCTGGGCTTTGCTTAAACTACCTTCGAGGCGAAGTGCCATTAAAAATTCACGGATTTTGGTCATCAGCGTGCGTGGGCGCGGGTCGACAACCCGAATCAGCTGCTGCGAAATTGTTGAAGCGCCGGAAATAACACGTTTGCTGGTCAGATTCTGCCAGGCAGCGCGCAGAATTGCAAAAAAATCAAAACCGGGATGCCGGTAGAAATTGCGGTCTTCAGCCGTCAGAACCGCCTGCACCAATTCAGACGAGTGGCTTGCCAGAGGCGTGTATACCGAAAAATCGCCTCGCCCATCGGCAAAAACCCTGAGAATTTTACCGTGACGGTCGGTGAGAGCGCCGCCGCTCGCAAAGTGGCGTTCGATCAGCGGCAAAGGATCGTCGCAGAAATATGGCAGCAGATTGCAGCGGAAATGCCAGAGAAGCCCTGCAATTATTGCCAGCAGAAACCCTGCCACCACAAGTCTTTTCGCAGGGATTTTTTTTATAAGACGTGCAAAGAAAGAACTCATAATCACTGAACGTTTAAGAAAACCGGCGCCATCAGTATTGATGGCGCCGGCAGGTTATTTTATTCAGCCGCCAGTATCTGAACCGTCGCCGGCGTGCTCATCCCATTGATTTCCGGGTTATACATCAGACTCACCTGAGTCGGTTTCATTTTGAAACTGCCCTCACAGATGGCCCGCAGATAATAAACCAGCCTGAATCTGCCAGACCAGAAATGGTTCTTGAAAGCCAGCAGACGATCTTTACGCAGTTCCTGATGATTGGCGTAGAAGGTGTAGGCATCGTCAACATAGTCACAGTAGTATTCGTCATCTTCACTGGTGGCATCACTCGGCAGCGCATCGTTCTTCAACGAACTGTTAACAGCGGTGAAACCGGCCGGAATCGGGTCTTCAAGGGCGAAGTTACGATAAGAGGCCCAGTCACCATCTTTGCGAATCTGATCTTCGAAAACCACCGTGACTTTCACCAGGTCACCAACGCGGATTTCCTTTTTACCGTTGAGATTTTCAAAGGTCTTTTCAACCGTAAAACCGTTATTTACCGGTTCTGAACGAGACACAAGATCAGGATAGGCGTATTCGAAACTCCAGCTGATCAGAGAGTTGCCGCTCGAAACCATTTTCACACCGCTGCCAGCCAGCAGTTCATCTTTTGTCAGATCGAGAGAAACGCCGTTTTTGTCGACCTTGACAGCCTTTGAACCGGCACCGGTAGTCAGAGTCACTTCAAGCTCAGACTCATTGCCGGCTTTCAGGCTCTGGAAGTATTCTGACAGTGCAAACAGAGCAATACCGGTGTCGGCTGTAGAATTCCAGTAGCCCTTTTCTGAAAGCGAGGCCAGAATTCTGCCGGCGAAATCATCTGATTTCTTGCGGTCAGCGTTAACGGCCAGCAACGCCAGAAGATTGAACGCGTCATGCCGGGTCGAAGTGTAATACCAGCCGCGGCTGATCGACCGCAGTGACGGTTTCAGCTGAGAAGCACGCCCAGTGAGCTCTTCAATGGGAGTATCGCCGCAGAGAGCTTCGGCCCAGAGCAACAGCGGACTGCTTTCTTCGGTCGTCTGACTGAATCTTTTCTTCAGTGTATCGAGGTCGGCAGATTTCAGTTTTTTATTCAGGGCAAGATTTACCGCTGACAGAGCCATGATGCCATGTTCGAAACGACTGTTATTGTTCGATGCGAACAGAGTGCGGCTAAGATAATCGAGACTCTTCTCCAGACTGTCGCGATCGATCGGATAACCGGCCCGGTCAGCGACGGTCAGAGCAAGAACCGCATACTGACTGCCCCACCATGAATCTTCACGTTCTGAAGTCCAGTAGCTGAAACCGCCTGAGCTGCGCTGCATTTTGAGAAGATGCGAAAAGCCCTTGTCGAGGAATTTATCGACCTGCTCAAGACTGTAACCAGGCAGGCGACCATCTTTGATCAGACCACGCATGGCGGCAAGCGGAATGATCGCCGAACTGGTCTGTTCGAGACAACCGTATGGGTAATGCATCAGATACTTCAGCGCCGGCGACAACCGGGCAAACGGGCTGAGAGACAGATTCAGGCGGGCACTCAAAGCCCCCTCGGTTTCGCTGCTGGTCATCGATGCAACATATTCCGGAACATCGGGCCGGAAAGACTGTTCTTTGGTAAACGAACCCGACAACTGGCGGTTCAAAACCGTTGCCGCAGTATTCACCGGGAACTTTCTTTCAATCGCGTCGCTCAGGCCGTTCATCTGGCCGGCAAGCAGAATATTGGCTTCGCCGGCGCCGTTGTCGGCTTCAAGTTTCACTCTTGCCCTGCCGGTAATCATCGGTGGCAGATCAATTTTAGCCGATTCAACTGCAGCGAGGACATTTTTAGCTTCGGCGACCCTGAGTTCGGCAGAGCCTGCCTGAGCAGTCTTGTTGTGCATGGCAACCGGAAAAACTGCCTTGTCGCCGACAGTCAGGAAGAACGGCAGACCTGGTTCGATATAGAAATCGCGACTGACCTTGAGCTGTCGGTCTTTCGAGCCAAAGCCGGTAGTCTTATCGACTGCAACCGCATAAATGCGGTATGAAGTCATGCTGTCGGGCAATTTAAACTCAATGCTGATCCGGCCATTGGCATCAGGAGTCATTGCCGGATTCCAGAACGCAACCGGCCTGAAATCCTTGCGCGCGTCGAGATCTGTGGCTATGGTGCCGGCGCCCTGGTCACCGCCGGTGAGAGCTCTGGTCGAAATAAGCTTGAACAGATCCTGGGTGATCAGCGAAGTGCGCAGGTCACCTGTAAAAACACACAACGGCAGAAGGAAATCGGTAAGGCCGCTCAAATCTGGAGTTCGATAGCCGGTCAGCGACAGAATCGCTTCATCGACGACGCAGATCGCCACTTCGGCCACAGCCGGTTTGCCGTCTTTATCGGTCACGACAAAGTCGAGCTTCTGCATGGCACCGGGGAGCGCAGTGAGTTCGTTCTGCTGTTCCGGGGCAATCGCAACATTGATTGCTGCGACCGTATTCTGAACCTTGATGCGGGTAAAGCCAAAGTAGGTTCTGGGATAATCAGAATCAACCTGGCTGGCATAGATCGGGAACCCGTTTCTGGAAGCCGGAGCCAGCAGCCCAATGTGAACGTTCGGGCGACAGTTTTCGGTCATGGTTTCGATGAATTCACCCTGCGGCCGGTCGAGTTTGACGACCCGGGCACTGAGGATTTCATCAGATTCAACAGTCATCAGAGCATATTCACAGGGCCGTGGCAGCGAATACCTGACCCGGACCTTTTGATTAACAGCCACATATGAACTGTCGGGCATCAGCAGCACTTCATTTTCGCTGCGGGTGCGGCTCTGCCCGTTATAATCGGCATAGGAATCGTATGAATAATCGACGACAAAGCTGTAGGCAGCAACCGACTCTTCACTGCCGGTGCCATAGGTTGCCCGCAGCATGTAATCGCCGCCTTCGGGAAGCACCAGATCGAAAGTGGCAATACCGTCTTTAAGACTCTGACGCGCCACATGGTGGCGTACCCAGCCGCTGCTCCAGTTATAGAAGATTCCACCTGAAGCATCACGCTTCTGGGTATAGATATAGCGTTTGCGCATTATCTCAAGCTGAACATCGCCCTGAGTGATCTTGTTGGCATTTTTGTCGACCGCAATAACCTGCAGGGGGAGTTCCTGCCCCTGAGTAAGACCGCTGGGAAGTTTCATAATGCCGACGCGAACAACTGGTTCAGGAGAAAATGAATCGACACAGGTAGCCGGCCGGCCATCGATATCGAGAACAGTAGCCGTGATTTCGATTGAATTCAGGCCGCTCAAAACCGCGTTTGAAACCGGCAGCGAAACGGTAAGAAAACCGTCTTTATCGAGAACCGAATTACCAGCCTCGATTAGTTCTTTCTGACTGTCATTGCTGCCGAACTGAAACATCGGAAACTGCTTAACAACAGACCAGTTTTCGGTGAGATGCGCTGTCCACTGGACTTTTGCATGGCGCAGCGGGCCGCCGGTATAGTAGCGGCTGGCGACCTTGCAGTTAACGAAAAGCTGCTCGGCATCTTTACCGACGATCTGCCTGATCTTCCGCTTCTCAGTGCTCATTTTGAGTTCGACAAAATGGCGCGGCGGTTCGAATTCCTGAACCTGGAATCCGGTTGCCGCAAGCGTCGGAATCGACGGTTCATCCTGATTTTCTTCAGATGAGTTGTTGTTCTGAGACGCAGGGTTGGTGCCTGAACGGTTCATCAGGAAATTCCAGCGCGGATCAAGCTTTTCTTCGGGCTCGTCCTCGTCGCTGGTCTTCGGAATTATGGTCAGATTGTATTGTCCGAGCGGCATATGAGACTTGACTTCAAAGCTGCCCGAGCAGGTGCCGAATTCATTGAGGGTGAAATCGCCGGTAAAAATGTTTTCGCCACGGGGATTGACGATATTGGCTTCCACAAGCATTCCGGCGGGCGAAACAATGCTTTTGTCGAGATATTCGCGGGCGGTCGCTTTCCAGTAAACCGTTTCGCCGGGGCGGTAAACACCGCGTTCAGTAAATATGTGGCCAAGTTTTGAAAGCTTCAGCAGCCGGTCAGGAGCGCTCTGGTAAACCGCAGAAGACGAAAACCGGTTGCTGTTGAGTTTGATAAAACAGCTGTCGGTATTGCCGGCAGCGGCAGCAATGACCAGGTCGGAAATGAGAAATTTCGCTTTGCCGGTTTCGGGGCCGGCATCCTTGCAGATAACGAAGGGGTATTCGGTTTCTTCATTGACCTTGAGAATACCTTCGTGCGAAGTGCGACCTGAAAGATAGGAACGGCCGTCATTGGTGAGAAGCATGACCGGCACATCGGCAACCGGGCGGCCGGTTTCGATCGAGGTCAGCCACAGCAGCAGCTCGCGCCGGCTGAACTTATAAGTAATTGCATAATCGGTAATCTGAAAGAGACGAGCGGCGCTCTGGCCCTCTTCGGTTTTGGTTTCGCTGACCTTAACGATTACCGAACCACCTTTTTCTGGCTCAGGGCGGTAATCGAGGGGCAGTGAAAAGTGATATTCCATGTCAGGGTTGTCTGAACCCATGAAAGCCTGACTGTCAGAAGAAAAAACCGGTTCGAGAAAGTTACGCAGATCGGCCCAGGCATTGTCGGCAGACAAAGTCTTAAGCTGCTCATGCTGCTTAACGAACTTCACCATCAGATTGTCGATTTCGGCGGCATTTTTGCGAATTGCCGTTTCCTTGTCACCGGCAAGACGCATGGCTGAGGATTCTGCCGGGCGCTTCTCTTCAACTTCGGCAAAAGCTGTCAATGAATCGAGAGCAGGGCCAAAGAACGCCGGAACCCGCATCAACTGAGCCTTAAAATCACCGACACTGGTAAAATTGAGCGGCACCATCTGGCGACTGCGTAATTCAAGGACCGAACGGTCGGCAGTGAAGCTGATCCGCGGGCTTGGGCCACGGCTGATAAATTCGACTCTGCCGTTGTCGAGAAGCTGATTCTCACCTTCGACGGCTCCGCCGGCGAGTTTTACTTCATATTTGCGGCCGGTGACGAATTTACCGATGATTTTATAGCAGTGGCGGTTGCTGTAATACTGCCGGTCAACCTTGAAATAGCCAACTGAAGGAAACACCCGGATATGCTTTTTCAGCTGATAATCTTTGACATTTTCGGTCAGGTCGATCATGACCCCTTTGTCTTCGATGCTGTCAAAATATGCTTCGCCGCCAGTCATACGAATCGCCTTGCGGGTTTTTACGTTCAAAAGCGTGTCAGCAGCAAGATTGCTCTTTTTGTCAGCAGACTGCAGGCCTTTACCAATGGTAATTTCGACAGTTCCGGTCGCATCACCGGCCTTTTCGGGGGCGATGATAAAAACCTGACGTTCTGAAGGCAGCGGTTGCCCGGCTTCTTTTTCGTCAAGCTTCTGCGCATTGACAATGCGAAAATTCATTGCGGCATTGTTAAAGCGACATTTAACCTTCTTTGAAACTTCCAGTGATGATACCGGAGAACTGAATTCAAGCTGCAGGCGCCAGTCGGTGGGCTGCAGGTCACCGGTCACTGAAAAAGTGGTTGTCAGGTCAAGGTTTTCGGCGGCAGCAAGGCTGCCAAAAATGAGAAAAACCAGACAAAACACAGCGTAGAGCCTTAACGCAACTCTATTGAGCATTTGTTTACCTCTCGATTTTGATAAAAATCATTCTAGCGTACCGCCAAAAACTTTTCAGCAAATTGCCCTTTATTTTTGGCGCTTGCAGCAGAGATTTATTCTGAGCTAAGATAAAGGCGAAATAAAAACGGAGGACCCTGAATGCGACACATCCTTTCGGCGCTTCTGCTGGTGTTCACCCTTTTTCTGGTTCTGCCGGCCACCGGCCAGCAACTGAACCCGCCTCCCCCGGAAAGCAGTGAACTCATCACTCCGGTCAATGCCAGCCCCCTGTCAATAGAAACAGTCGCCAGACGCCGTGGCCTGCTCGTCGAAACGCCTGCCCGCAATCTCATCGTTTTCTGCACGTCCGGGTTTGCCGGGGCTTCCGCCTCTTTCAGAGAAGCTTTCACCAGTACCCGTGGTGACGGAATCAGATGGCAAGGCTTTCAGCTGGTTTTTCCAGTCTGGGCTGACCGGCAGAAGGGTATCCGCAACAGCCTGATCGGCAGCATGAGTCAGGTCGGGCGACGACTCAGTCTGCTAAGCGACAATGACTTCCGCATTCCTGGCGTTCTTGACGGCGCCGACAATTATTTTGCCCCTGATCTCGAAAGCTTCAGCCTCGCAATATCGCTCTCAGAAAAAACCGATGCGACGGCAAGAACAGAACTGGTTAAGGCTGCAACCCAAAGCCAGTCAACCGCAGTTGATTTTAACGGTCTGGAAAAGCTATTTACCAGTAAGAGTCCGAAAATAGTCGCCTGCCTTCACAATGACCCGGCAGCAAAACCGGGCTTCCCTGAACTGGTTTCTGCGGCTCTCAGCCGCATTTCACTTGCGCCAGAAGGCTTCTGCACCCTTATAAACCTTTCTGCCGTTGCAGAAAATCGCCAGAAAAACCATTTTGTTGACATGCTTGACGCAATGCGCATACGCGAGAATGTTCTCAAACAGCTCGAAACCTTTGTTATCGGGCGAAAAGACACTTTACTGCTGGTTCTCGATGAACCTGAGCGCGGCTACTGGCAGACTGGCGACACTTTCAGCCCTGCCGCTTTCGTAGATGCCCTGAAAAAACTGCGGGCGGTAACACCTGAACTGGTAAAAACCGGTGCCGACGTCAAAAAGCTGCTGGCCGAAAACTTTGCTGATTTTGAACTGCCGGTCGACGAGATAGTCACCACCGCACAAACCGGCAATACCGGCAAGGTTGCCGAGCTTATCGAAGAGGCGGTCAACCGCAAATTTGCGATCACCTTTACCCCCTTCCCCGCAGAAGGAACCTGCGCCGGATATACGATTCTCGCTCAGGGGCAGAACGCCGATCTGTTCTTTGGCATAAGCTCTTTTCCTGAATTTTTCCGACGCATCGAACTGGCGCTCGGCCTGAACGCTTCTTCAAAAAAATAATCGAGAGGTTGCCATGCAGAAGTTTGTAACCATTTTTCACCCCGATCTCGACGGTGGCCGCAGCGTCAGCGAAGTTACCCGGGTGCCCGAGCTGGTCAAAGCTCACCCTGAAGGCTGCAGCCGCAGTGCCCTGTTCACCTGCGACGATCAGAAGTCACTCGCAGGGCCGCTGACCCTCATTTTTGCCATCAGGCGCGCCCGCGACCTGCTGCTAGAGAACTGCGAATATCATGGCGTCGACCTGCAGCTCGAAGTTTCGGGGCGCACTTTGCCGCAGCTGCCAGCCGTCCGCGAGCTGGAAAAGCTTCTGAATTCTCCCGACACGCTTGTGCATGTTAACGGCAATGTTTTTAAACCGGCAACCGAGGTTTATGGCTTTCAGCAGGTTTATGACGATTCGGTGCGCTGCATCGAAGCGCTGCGCAAGCTCGGCTTCACCCAGGAAACCATGGCCATTTACGCCACCCCCGAAGAAATCAGTGTCGAAGTGCATGGCGGTGCCATCGGCCTCGAAGGACGCGATAACCTGAGTGACCTCTATTACCGCCTGCTTTGCCACGTTGCCGGCATCAAAGATGCCGGTGGTCGGCCAGCCAAAACCGAGATCAAAACTATTCTACTGCAGAGCTGCCAGAAAGACTGGCCGGTGCTGCTGCCCGGCTGTAACCACCCCACCCTGCACCGGCCACGTGTCGGGGTCGGTGCATCGCATTTCGCCTACGGTATCGCCGCGTTTTCTGATTTCTGCGGCAAAAAACGCAATCTACAGGAATGCCTGCAGGAAACCTTCAGCTGGGTCAAGTTCATTCAGGCCGAACTGCCTGCCATTGCCGGTCTGAAAGAGAAAATTGAAAAACTGCCGCAGCTGCCACTGCCTGGTGCCGGCCAGCAAAGTCGTGCTACTACCGCAAACGCACCGGTGGCAACCCACAGCGGGCGTTTTCAGCCATTGAAAATTGAACTGGCCGAAAGTGCTCAACAGCTAAAGGGGTCGGTACCGGTATTTCACACTATTGCAGCCGGGCTCGACAAAAGCCTTGGCG
>DAOQWI010000016.1:0-4439 GCA_035342015.1 Candidatus Ozemibacteraceae bacterium
TCGATGCCGTAGTCGATCATGGTCTGTTCGTCGCCGAACCATTCCGGCAGCCGCCTGAGAATCTTCTCGCATTCCTTACCTGAGTTTAATACTGGCCCGACAATACTGAAGTAGTCAGATTTCATATTTCCTTCACCCGGTTTCGCGCAAAAGAAAACAGGTTTGCCCATCGACAAACCTGCCTTCGATTAAATTGTCACAACAGCGCTATTATAACACATCTGCGGCGACATTGGGTGAGTCTGTGAGTCGCTGACCTCTGGCTTTTCGGAAATGGTATTGCCGGTGTTTCTACGCCTGCGCAGCCTTAATCAGCGTTCGCTGTGCTGGCAAAAACCAGAACATGGCCGTCGGGGTCGAGAGAATACGCTGCCATGTCGCCCCAGTTCATTAATGAATAGGTTTTTAACTCGGTCGCACCTGCCTGTAAAGCCCGTTGATGATATTGCTGTGGCTGCTCGACCGAAAGATAGAGTTCGGCACGCGGTATGCCAGTCGCCAGAGCCGGGTCTTTGATCGAGTTGCCGAGCAGTCTGACGATGCCTTTTTCCGGCATCAGACCGAGAATCAGACTGTCAGACAACGAAAATTCGGTCATTCCTGGCACGTCAAGGGTCGGGGAAAGCTGCAGAACCTGCACATAAAAGTCGCGACTGCGTTGCTGGTCGCTCACATAAAGAATCAGATTAGCTCGTCTGATCATTCTGTTAATTTTCCTTTGCTTTATGCCTCAGTTGTCTGAACATAAGATACACCAGAGATGGCGGTTTTGCCGAATAAATTGCTGCAACAAATAGGTTGGCGTCAGGGGCCTTAAATGTTATTCTGCAGTAAATTATAGCCCCGGAGGAAATGGACATGACAAGACATGATGGACGCGCCGGCGATCAGCTCAGGCCTGTAAGCATCGAAACCGGTTACCTCAAATATCCGCATGGTTCAGCACTGATCAGCTTTGGTGATACCCGTGTGCTCTGCACGGTTCAGGTTGAAGAGAAAGTTCCGCCATACGTAGCCTCCCGGGAAACAGTTCAGGGCTGGATAACTGCCGAATACGCTCTGATGCCGGCTGCCGGCCTGGTGCGTAACGAACGCGCCGGCTACGGTAAAGCCACGGTCAAGGGCCGGGTTCACGAAATTCAGCGTCTGATCGGTCGCTCGATGCGTGCCGCTCTCGATCTCACCAAACTTGGGGCGCGCACTCTGATGATTGACTGTGATGTCATTCAGGCCGATGGCGGCACCCGTACCGCATCGATCACCGGGGCTATGGTCGCCCTTGAAATGGCCGTAAAAAAGCTCATGGCCGAAGGCAAGCTGACTGAAAATCCTATCGTTAACCGTATTGCTGCCGTAAGTATCGGTATTGTCAATGGTCAGCCATGTCTTGATCTTGATTATGTCGAAGATTCGCACGCCGAAACCGACCTGAATCTGGTAATGAACGATCAGGGTGGTTATATCGAAGTGCAGGGAACTGCAGAAAATGGCACTTATAGCCGGGCTCAGCTTGACCAGATGCTTGCGATCGGTGAAGCCGGCATCAAACAGCTTTTCAAGCTTCAGAAGCAGGCTGTGGAGAAGCTCTGATGAATATCTGGGTTTCTACCCGCAACGCCCACAAGGCCGAAGAGATCAGCCATATTCTGGCGCCATATAAGATCAGGACGCTTCTCGATCTGCCTGATTTTCCCGATGTCGACGAATGCGGCGCGTCTTATCGTGAAAATGCCGAACTCAAGGCCAGGGCTCTGTTCGAAAAGGTCAATGAGCCGGTTTTTGCCGATGACTCGGGCCTTGAAGTCGATGCGCTTGGCGGCCGGCCCGGAATTCATTCGGCCCGCTATTCGGGCAACGACACCAACCATGCACGCAATATCGAAAAGCTGCTGCATGAGCTGAAAAATGTGCCCGAAGCTGAAAGAACCGCAAGGTTCCGCTGTGTCATCGTTTACATCGACGCCACCGGCAAGGCGCATGAATTTGTCGGCACTCTCGAAGGCCGCATCGGTTTTGAACGCCGTGGTCATGAAGGTTTCGGCTATGATCCTGTTTTTATGCTGCCGGAACGCGGCTGCGCCGTTGCCGAGCTTCCGGCCGCCGAGAAAAATGCGATCAGTCACCGGGCGAGAGCGCTGGCGCAGTTGCGCACTTTTCTCAAGCTCTGAAAAAAACAGTTCCAGGCAAAATAATAGCTTTGTTTTGCCGGCCGTTTCTGGTATATAGTTACGAATCAGTTTTCCCGGGCGACGCTGCGCCCGGTTCTGGCTGCACCATCACAATTAAAAGGTTAGCTGTTTAATGTCACAGATTCTTCCTTTAATCAGAAGGCTGGCGCAGAACGCTGGAGATCGAAGCGGCGACGGTCGGCTCGAAAAGTTTTTCATCTTCCGGTTTGGCGACAAATCCTATGCCATTCCCGCAGTCGACGTTACTGAAGTAGCCATGCCCGGCTCTCTGATTGAAGTGCCGCAGAAATCAGAATTGATCAGAGGCGTGGTTAATATTCGCGGTACTGTGATACCGGTAATCAACCTGCGCCAGAGAATTGGCATTGCTCCCGATTATCAGCTCGGCGAAAATTCTCGTCTGCTGCTGTTTACGGTGCGGCCGAACGCTTTTATCGGCATGATTGCCGATGACATCGAATACCGCCTGCGCGAAGGCATTGTCGAGCCAGTACTGCCAAATATTGCCGAACCCGGCGAAAAATTTTTCCGCACCGCGGTCATTGACTCGCAGAGAGTGCCGGTTTTCATGGTTGATACCTGGCTTGAAAAACCAGAATTTGAAATTCTCAGGAATGTGGTAGAATCTTTCTGAAATTTTGCATGGAGGTCATGAATAATGGCTAAATATGTCTGCAGCGTCTGTGGTTATGAATACGATCCGGCCGTTGGCGATCCCGATGGCGGCATCGCTCCCGGCACCCCGTTCGAAGATCTTCCTGCTGACTGGGTTTGCCCGGCTTGTGGCGTCAGCAAAGATCAGTTCGAAAGAGTTTGATTCTGACCGCTGAATAAAAGGGTTTGCAGCATTGTCTGCAAACCCTTTTTTGTTTTACAGGGTTTCACATGGAACAATTTTTCCGGTAAACTGTTACCTCAGGCACTTCTGAAACGTATATGTGTCTCAACAGGGGGGAGAGAGTGCTTGCATAAGAGTTACTGGCTGAATCTTCTGGCCAGAATTGTCTACGGAATCGCGCTGCCGGCCTTTTTGCTGTATCTGGCCGTGTACAGCCATTTCAGCCTTGTGCGTGAACGGCATATTCACGCCTGGCAGCAGAAAATGCATGACTCCCTTGATAATCTCAGCAATTTTCACGCTGACGACCAGTTTTTTCACGGTCTGCTGCAGTATAATTTTGCCGGAGCTGAAACGGCTGCCGATCCAGAGGCCTTTTTTGCTGGTCGTATCTCTGCTTTCAAAAAGAATTTTCCCGGTGGCTTTCAGTTTGTGGTTCTCGACCCCAGGGGCTCGATAATATCTGCGCTGTCTGACGAAAAGCGCTTTCAGTATATTTTCAAATCCCTGCATCAGACCGTGTTGAATCCCGAATCGATATATACTCCCGGCCGCATTGGTCTGCTGCGAGGCTATTTCGGCCAGTTTCTCATGGAAAGGCATTTCGATCTGCCGGCGCGCCAGGGCTATCTCGGCAGTTGTCTGCGTGCTTCAGAAGAACCTCACAAGGCACTTCTCTGGTTCAGAAATTATCAGCAATACACGCTTGTCTGTTTCGTTCACCGCCGTTTTCTCAATCAACAGCTGGGCGCAAAAATGCTGATTAACAGCTTTAACGCCTCGGGCCGCGAGATAAAACTCGGTTATTTTGACCCGAAACTGCAGACGGTTTTTGGGCTCGGTGCTGATCGTGATCTGGAACCTGAAATTATTCTGGAAGCCGGTGCTTTTGCTAATTCTGCCGTGGAATTCCGGCAGAGCCCTTCACATCTGCTGCTTTTCCGGCAGGTTTCACCCGAACTGGTCATTTTCAGTCGCCTGAATCAGAAAAAACATCTTATCGACATCAGCCATGAAGTTTGCCGCATCATGTTCGCTTTTCTGAAACTGCTGATTGTTGCGGGTTTTATTGCTTTATGCCTGTCTCTGCACGGCAAAAATCTCTTTCTCTCGGTCAGGCATAAACTGATGCTGCTGTTTCTCTTCGCAAATGGTCTGCCTCTGATGATTCTGGTTGCCACTGGCTATGAATTTTTTGAACAGAAACGAAGTTCGCTGATCAATGCGATGCACGAACAGTCGTCGAGACTGATAAAAGACTTCGACAGCCGCTATCCGGCCGGGCGCGAGCTGATGGCCGAAAAATTGAACGAGTTTGTGACGGCCGGCAACAAACGTTTTGGTCACAGGCAATGGTCAAATGAATCGGTAGAAGAGCTCGCCGCGTTTATCGATTACTTTCGCCCCAGCGA
>DAOQWI010000016.1:4539-10282 GCA_035342015.1 Candidatus Ozemibacteraceae bacterium
TTCAGAAGACGAATTCGGGCAGCTGATCACCGTATTTAACGAAACAATTGCCGGCATGCAGGAACTGGCAGTGGGTACCGCAGTGCAGAAAAGCCTGCTGCCCCCGGGCCAGACCCGGGTTGGTCACTTTTCTCTCTACGCCCGCTCAGAATTCATGAGCCGCATGGGCGGCGACTATTTCGACTATTTCAGAGTCGGTGACAATGGTCTGGGGGTCTTTTTTGGCGATGTCGCCGGTCATGGCATACCTGCTGCACTGGTAATGTCGATGGCCAAGGCCGTGGTTGCCGATGCCCGCAGCCAGTTTGTCGGGCCTTCGGCAATGTTACAGCGTGCCAACGGCATTTTTCTGCACCTCAAGGAAAAGGGCTGGCGGCGCATGATGACCGCCCAGTGTCTAGAACTCGACTGCGAAACCGGCAAGTTCAGACTTGCCAACGCCGGTCAGTGCTTTCCGGTGGTTATCAGTGAAGATCGGCAGGGGGTAACTTATGTTAAGGCTGTCGGCATGCCTCTCGGAAACGTCACCAGAAAACCCTATGCCGAAATTACCGGGCAACTCAATCCCGGTGACACCATGATTCTTTATACCGATGGCATTATTGAGGCCACCAATGCCGCCGGCGAAGTTTTCGACTTTGCCCGCTTCGACAAACTGCTGCTTGCCACCTGGAACAGCAGTCTTGAAACCTGGTGGCAGGAAATCTTCAAGGGTTACAGCGGCTGGGCTGCAACTCAGGATGACGATATCACGATGCTGATGCTCAGATATGAAAAAGACTGACCGGAAAAATTTTGCCAACTGTCTTGCCTGGCTGGCGTTTGTACTGTTTACAGTGCTGTTGCCGCTGGCCGGTATCGGGCTTGGCTGGCAATATATCGATTCGATAAGACACGATGCCAGGTTGAGAGCTCAGCAGATCGAAGCGACCGAGCGCCTCGAACAGTTGCAGCTGTCAGCAGACACCGAGCATTATGTCTGCCTTAAAATTACCGAGATTTTTGACGACTGTACCGGCCCGGGTGCTCTTAAAAAGCGCATCAGCGAGCTTAATCGGCAGATGTCACTGAATTTTCAGTTTTTGATCTGGGATAAAAAGGGTGAGATTTACCATTCAACTTTTGAGCCAGGGCAGTTCAAGGCCGACTGGCAGCAGGCATTTTTCTCATTGCGCAGAACAGTCTCGACCCATAAGCCCCCTGAGCGGCCGGCGACCGAAAATCTGCGCCGCATTTACGGGCCGCAGTTTCTGCCAGAACTGATCAGCGAATGCTACAGCGGTCGGCATTTTACCCCGCTTTATGGCGATTCAACGACCGATGGCCGGCTTACCTGGATCAAGGTCCAGAAACGCTTCGGGCTGAGCATCTTTTTCTCAAAAAAATCTTTTTCAGGCCTGCCGGGGCTTAAATTTCAGATAAGAGAAATGACCCGTGGCCAGTCTTTTGCGGTGGCCACCATACAGGCTGGCATACTTAAGGCACCGCAATGGCTTGGTCTCAAGCGCGAAAACTGGCAGGAAATTGTCAGATCGTCAGAAAACCCGGTCAGAATCGGCGACTGGTATGCCTTTAAAGGTCTGATTCGCCCCGGTATTGAGGGTATTTACCTTTGCCCCGCAAAGAAAATTGACACGCTGCCGCTGTCGCCGCTGCAACTGACCCTGCTGCTGGCGGTTCTGCTACTCGCTGTGCTCATTATCCGGCGAAGTTATCTTGCTTTCTGCTGCGGTATCGGTATCGGGCTCAATATCAGAAGGCAGCTGGTCACGCTTTTTGTGCTTTCGAACATTCTTTCTCTCAGCATGCTGGCGGTTCTTGCCTACGACTATCTGCGCGAATATGAACTGATGCTGAATGCCGAGGCTTTCGGCAAAGGTATGACCTATCTGCAGAGTATCGATGAAATGCAGATCGCTGAGCTTTCGTCACAGCTGCGGCGGCTCAACCGGTCGCTGCCACAGCTTAAAGACCAGCTTAAACAAGGCCCTCCCGATGGCATGATGATCAGCGAATTTCTTATCAACCAGCACCCTTACCCGTTCAGACTGATACTTGTGGGCAGTCATACCCCGTTTGTCGGCAGTGAATACGGCATCATGCGTGATGGCGAGTTCACACAGATCATCAATGAACAGGCCGGGCAGTTCAAGCACATGAAAGTTCTTGTCGACGCCCTCGGTAAGCTCGGCCGATATTACCTGTCGCTGCTGAACCGCGAAGCCCTCAATGAGATGGTCGTTGCCCAGGTTGAGCTTATTGCCGAATCACTTGGGCAATTGCGTTCAATTGAAATGTTTCAGGAATTTTTTGCCGCGACCGGTTCGTTCTGGCAATGGGGAATGGGCTCGGGCCATTTTCCTGCTTTTATCAATGTTTTCAGCCTTTTCGACCCGGCAAAATACGATTATGTTCTTCTCTACCTGTGGGAACCAAAGGCACTTGAGCATCATTACATCAGCAAAATGTTCAACGATATCAACCGTAATACCGATGGTATGCGAATTATGGCCGTGCATGAAAAAATGCAGTATACGCTGCCCGGAACGATTGCTGAACATGCAGACCTGATGAGTTTTTCTGCCAGACTGCGCGAAATGACCGGCACCGAAATCGCCTTCTGTGACTGGGAAGGCCGGCGGCATCTGCTCATGGGTCTTAAATGCAATTACCTGCGCACTCTGAACCTGCTCTGTCTGTTTCCGGTCGATAATATTGAAAAGCAGGTCAGAGCAAAGTTCTGGCTGTTCTTCGCACTGGGTCTGGTCAGTCTGCTGGTTTCTCTGGCGTTGGGTCTGATTGTGGCGCGCTCGATACTTCGCCCTCTGGGTGAGCTTCAGAGTGGTGTCATGGCGCTGCAGAAACAGGATTTTGCCTACCGCCTGCCCGATCTTGGCGGTGACGAGTTCGGTAACCTGGCCCGGGTTTTCAACACGACACTTGTCGACCTTGAAGAACTGCATACCGCTTCAAAAGTTCAGGAAAAGCTTATCGACAACCTGGAAGAGGTCGTAAATCATGGCCGATTTTCGCTTTTTGGCGGTTGCCGAACGGTCGTGAATTTTGGCGGCGATTTTTTTGCTCTTAACCCTGTCAATGAGCGTTACTATGGCTTTTTCATCGGCGATGTCGCCGGTACCGGTGTGGCCTCAACCCTGGTAATGGCCTTTGTTAAAGCCTGCATCATTCAACTTGCCGATCTTTATCTCGACCCCGCTGCTCTGCTTGCCAGAATCGATGAATTGCTCCGCTCAAGCAGCACTTCACGGCAGAGAAAGTTCATGTCGCTGCAATATGTTCTGCTCGATGCCGAAACCGGGCTGATCAGAGTTGCCTCGGCGGGGCAGTGCTTTCCGGTGCTGGTTGAAACTGGCGCCGGGTCTAAGATTATCGACACCTCTTCGACTCCGGCCGGTTCAGGCAGATTCCCCAGGCTTGCACAACGCGAAATCAGGCTGACAGCAGGTCAGAAACTTGTCTTTTATACCGGCGGGGTTTATCGCAACGGTGGCTTCAGCTCCGAGGATCTGTTGAGAATGATGGGCAGTGCAGCCGCTGTCTGCCCGCGTGATTTTTATCTGCAGCTGGTCGAAAAATTTGCTCCGGACCCCGGCCGGCAAGGCGTATGCGAAGATCAGACCATTGTGGTTTTAGCTCTCAAAGAGGAACAATCGCGTGACTGATCTGCTGCAGAAAATTACCAGAGGTCTGGCGTTCATCGTTTTTGCCATCTGCCTGCCCGGTTGGCTGACCTGGGTCATGCTGATCAGCCATTTTCAGCTGCAGCGGCAGAATCTTGTCGAAACTGGCTTCGACCGGTTGTCTCAGAGTATAATGCCTCTCGAAAATTATTATGACGACCGGGTGTTCTTTCACGGGCTGCTGCAGAAAAATTTTGCACCGATCGATAACCATTCGCAACCATTTGCAGCACTGGCAGAAAAAATATCGGCTTTTCGCCGCATGTTCAAAGGTCGCCTTAAATTCATCGTTTATGAGCGTGACGGTCGCGTCAACCAGCCTTTAACCGATGAGAAGCGCTTTCACTACGTTCTCAAGGCTATGTTTGGAGTTCTGCAGGAACTCGCGCGGCTTTACGAAAAAGATCCAGCCACTGACCCTGGCGGTTCTGAGTTTATCTCAGAAAAAATGCAGCTTCTCAGGGGCTATTTCGGGCCGTTCCTGACGCAGAAACTTATGCTTGAGCCTTTTCAGCCGGAATACCGTGGGCGATGCCTCTTTGTCAGCGACGACCCGCAGAAAAGACTGTTGTGGTATTTTCATGGCCGGCAGTTTTCGCTTGCATGCTTCATCGACGCTGCATTGCTTGATCGCGATATCGGGCCGCGGTTGATCATCAGCCGCTTCAACCGCCGGCATAAAAACCAGAAGCTGGCTTTTATCAAAGCCATCAGTCGCGACAACTCAGGCCTGCCGTTTGATCCCCGCGGGAAAAGTGAAATCATGATCGAGGCCGGAAAATTCGAGGCCTACGCCACCGCTTCGCGTGCCAGTGAGAATTATCTGTCGCATTTTCGACAGGTCTCGCCGGACCTTATTGTGGCCGCATATCAGCACTCAGGCTGGTTGCCGGTTCCGCTGAATGAAGCTGTAAAAACCATTGCCGGGGCTATAAAATCTTTGCTCATCGTATTTTTTGTCCTTTTCTGCTTTTTCCTCAGATTTCCCGGGTTTGCCCTGGCGGTGCAGCAGAAAATCATGCTGCTGTTTCTCTTTGCTAACGGTCTACCTTTGTTGATGCTTGTTTCAGTCGGGTATGAATTTTTCAATGAAAAGACCAGAGACCTGATAACCGCAACACATCAGGAATCAATGCGGGTTTTGAAAGAATTTGATGTTCGTTTCCCTGAAGTTGGTGAAAAACTGGCGCGACGGCTGAACGCCTTTGTCGATGAAAGAAACCGGCGTTATGGCAGCGAAAAATGGCCTGAAGAAGATATAGCCGGGCTGCAGAAGCTTGTCGGCGAAATCGCGCCGCAGGAAGCCATGCTCTACGACTATACGGGCGCGACGGTTTTTCGCAGCTCGTGGGCTTTCAACCCATCTGAAAAGATGGTCAGGGACATGCTGCTGAAAGCTCTTGAATTTTTTAATCGTGAATCCGGGCGAAAAGGCAGACGCATCGCGAGTTCGGTGCTCGATGAGGTGTCGTCGGACGATCTGATGCTGAATGATTTTCTCTGGTTTATCGGTCGCTTTGTCGTTCTCAATACCGGTGATACTGGGCGCATGTCATTTATTCGCATGCTTGGCGGTAACGAACCAGGGTCAGATGTCTTCAGCGCCTGGGGTGCCTTCGGCATTTCATGGGACCCTGCAGCCTTCATGCGCACTTTTGTGGCCGAAAAGCTGTCTGAAACTTCAATAACCGTTACTCCCAGGCATCTGCTGGTCTTTGACCGTTCGAGCGAGAGTATATTCCCGGTCCGGACTTCTGATAATCGCGAAATCAGGCGTCTGATGCGCCAGACTCTCAGCAGAAAGCTGGTGACGCATGAAAATGTCGAAGTTGCCGGCCAGAGATATCTTTTTACCGCCATCACCGGCAACGAAATCGCCGATGGCGTTCTTGCCGCTCTGTACCCGCAACAGCTGATCGAAGAACAGATTGGCCGTCTCAAGAAAATTTTTCTGATTACCGGCCTGATTATGGCTTTTGTGCTTTTTCAGATTGCACGTTTTTTTGCCAGACGCCTGCTGGTGCCTGTTGAAGAGCTCGACC
>DAOQWI010000016.1:10382-17527 GCA_035342015.1 Candidatus Ozemibacteraceae bacterium
CGGCCGGTGGCCAGAGTGCCCGCCTGCTCGAAAACGGCGGCATGCCTCTTGGCAGCAGCAGTAAAAGGCTTCCAGCCAGTTTTTCAGGCAGGCTTCAGCCAGGTGAAACTTTGATTCTTTTCACCGATGGCGTTATTGAAGCAGTTGGCGGCAGCGGTGAACAGTATGGGTATGACCGTTTTATCAGCCTGTGCCAGGCATCATGGCATCAGGACCTTGAAACATTCTGGCAGAGAATTATTGCCGGTTACCGTAGCTGGGCCATCTGCCAGGATGACGACCTGACGTTTCTGCTTCTGCGTCTGGAGGCTGAAGATGCTCAATAAACCTCTTGTTCGCTGGTCGCTCATCAATGTTTCACTGGTAATGCTGCCGTTGCTGATTGTAATTACCGGGTTGTACTACGTGACCTCTCTGCAGCGCATCAACCGCTTAAGAACTTTTGAAACCGATGCTGCCGAAGTGCTCGAAAGCATGCGTTATTATGCGGCAACCGAAAAATACATCTGCACCAGTCTGGCGGCAGTGTTTGATGCAAATCAGGATCCGGCCGGACTCAAGGCGGCAGTCGAGAAATATGCGGCCGACCATGAACTCGAATTCAGATACTTCATCAACAACCCTGATGGAAGTATTCATTACAGCAATTTCCCACTGGACAAGGCCCGGAATGACTACCCTGCGGCTTTTGCGGTTCTCAACTCGGTGCGAACCAGAGCTTTCCGTTCAGAACGCGATATTCCTGAAGATGCCTACGATAATACCCGCAGAATTTACGGCCCGCACTTTTTTCCACGCTATTATCACCGCTGTTTTATCGGCAAGGATATCAGACTGCGCCGCGGTCATGCAGCTTCTGGCAAACCCCTGCTCTGGTTGAACATTTCTGAAAAAACCGGGCTTTCGGTATTTCTTCCTGCAGAGGTGCTTTATTCTTACTGCGGCGTGCGAAAATTCGTGAAGCAGACTGAGGGAAAGCTTATCAAGGGCTTTATCAGCAGCGGCGAAGTTCGTTGCCATGACGCTGCTCTCAGTCAGCAGATAAATGAAAAGGCGGTCAATCTTCAGAAGAGTCTTATTACAGTTGTCAGATTGCCTGATTATTACCTTTTCACCAACTTTATCGACTCGACAATGACGGTTTTTTGTGCCGTCGAAGCAGGCGAAATTGAAAAGCTTGAGTTTTCGCCGGTAATAATGGGCATTACTGCGCTGATGTTTTTTGGTCTGGTAGTTTTTGCGGTGCTCAGTTATCAGGTTATCGTCAGAGGCCGGATTCTGGCAATGAAACTGAAGCGCCAGCTGCTGATTCTTTTTATTGCTTCAAATGCTCTGCCCGGTTTCGTTCTCTATGCAATCGGCTCCGATTACCTGCAGCAATATCGCAGCGGTCTGCTGGCCGATGTTTACAATGATGGTATGGCCTACCTGCAGAGTATCGATGAGCTGTATAAAAACGAATTCACTGTCCAGAAAAGCCGTATTGAAAATTATCTGGTGGCCTTTCAGAAGAGTCTCAGAAAAAAAGGTGTCACAAAACGGGCAGTTCAGAGCTTTTTAAAAAAGCAGAATCCAAGAGCCTACGGTTTTTACCTGGTTGCCAGCAGTACCGGCATGGTTGCCGGCGACCGCGGAATTCTCAAGAATGAAAAAGTGCACGATGCTTTCAATTCACGCTTTGCCACAGACAAGGTGCGTATCAACACTATGCGGGCAATGTTCAAGGTTGGCACTTATGTTCTCGCCAGCCTCAACCGCCAGCCGATATCGAGCAAAGCCGGCGCCGAAGCTGAGCTTGTCAGTGAAACCCTGACACAGAGAGACCCTTCCGACCTGATTCGTATGTTTGCCGACAGTGGCACCTTTTCAGAATGGGGTATCGGTTCGAAGAAACATCCGACCTACGTTGGTCTTCTGCAGCTGTTCGACAAGGTCATTTACGATTACATGCTCCTTTATCTATGGGATTCAGACGATCTTGAAAGTGCTTTTATCACAAGGATTTTTCATAATCTGAACCGCAATGAGATTGGCCTGAGAGTTATGGCCACCGACGACCGTTTTGAATACGGTCTTCCAGAGATAATTCTCACCGACCCGACCTTGAAAAGTTTCGCTCTCAAGCTGCGCGACCGTGGGGTTGCCCGCCCTGAATACTGCCGGCTCGATAATGCAGACCATCTGCTGTTTGGTCATAAATGTGTCTCGATGAAGAATATCAGGCTTCTTGGCCTTTTTCCGATGAGTCGTATCGAAAATCAGGTTTCTGAAAAAAGAAAAATTCTTGGTCTGCTTGCCTTTGTCAGTCTGCTGGTATCGGTTTCACTTGGTCTGTTCGTGGCCGGCGGTATTCTCAAACCTCTTTCAGAGCTGCAGGCCGGAATTCTGGCTCTGCGTGAACGCAATTTTGCATGGCGGGTGCCTGATCTTGGAGGCGATGAATTTGGCCATCTGGCCAGTATCTTCAACGAAACCCTGATCGATCTCGAAGAGTTGCATGTTGCCTCCCAGGTTAAGGAAAAATTGCTGACAACCCTTGCTGATACCGAAATATTCGGCCAGGCAGCTTATTATTGCCATGCCGGGAGCCGCGAGGGCGAGTATTTTGATGTGAACGATGTTGATGAAACTTCCAGAGCGCTGCTTTTTGGACATGTTAATGAGCCCGGCGTCGCCGGAAGTCTTATTCTTGCCTTTGTTAAGTCTGCTACGTTGCAGCTGCAAGGACTTTTAGCGACTCCACAGAAGTTTATTTCCGGTTTGAACCGCTTGTTGTTCGAGAATGGCCGGCCTGGTGAACTTAAAACCATGCAGGCTGCCAGCGTCCTGCTGTTTGACAATGGTCGAATTGTCGTGACCGGTACCGGTCTGCCAAAAACAGCTGTTTTCAATACCACTTCTGGAAATCTGGAAATTTTAACAGAACCGGTTTTTTCTGATGACGATGCTGTCAGTCTTGGAGCTGTTCAATCACCGCTGGCCAGAGGCTTTGAGCGCATTCCCGCCGCCGGTGAGATCATACTGATGACTTTTTCGACAGCAGAATTCGACCCGGTCAGAACCAGGCAGATTCTCTGCGGCATCGGTGCAGTCAGGCCTGATGAGTTCTGTCGTCTGGCCGCACAAAAGATTGCTGCCGACCTGCAGGGCTGCGCTGTGCTTTCTCTGACTCGTTTGCCGCCTGCTTCAGCTGGCTGAAGAAGATGTGGTGAGTTCAAGCATTTCTGTCAGTCGGCTGGCGTAGAGATGCGACTGCATCGATTCGATTTCATCATGGTTGGCACCGCCAAATTTCGCGGCCCATTCAAAGCCTGTTTTCAGCAGTCTGGGCAGCAGCATGCACTGCAGGCGAAGGTCGTTGCGGTTGCGCATGCTGGCGCAGAGGAATCTGCGGGCCGGGCCGCTGGCACCGTTGACTGTTCTGATCAGCCACCAGCGCAGCTCGTCGTTCATTTCCTGATTGAGAAGCTCGGTCAGTTTTTCGCGGGCTGAGCGCTCGCGGGCGACCAGTCCGGTTGCCTGGCTGGTATGCGGTTGCGGGTAGCGCTCGATGTTTCCCTCGATCAGCAGAAACAGCATCTCGACGTGGGTCGGGTCAGCAGCTTTAAAACAGCTTCTGATAAGCTCGATCTGCTGGTCAAATGTCTGAGTTCTGGCAAATTCAGCACTCAGAAGCTCAAAAGTTTCTGCGGCGAACTGAATCGGCAGGTCGGCGAAGCGCAGAATTTCTGCCCAGTCGTTTCGTGAGGCCTGCAGTTCGCTGAAAAAGGCAATTTTCTCAGCATTGTTCAGATCGTGGCGCGAAATGATGGCATTGAGAATGCCGCGCGCCGGGTAATCAGGCGAAGAGGCCAGCAGGTCGATGTAGGCGACGAAGTCCTGCCATGCCTGCAGTTCTTCTGACGAACAGATGGCGCAGGCGTTCTGGCGGCTCTGAATCTCGCGCAGACGCCGGTCTTTTATCAGCCCGAGCAGTTGCAGAAAACGTTTGATTGCTTCCATCAGCCTGATTATATCGCAAGCCCGGCTTCGTCGCCATGCTTTTCTGATGCTTCAACCTGCTGACTTATCGCAATTTTTGACAGATGCGAGCATAAAATATATTATGTGATACTAATCAATACTTTGCGTGATCGTAGGGAGGGGTTTGTATGTCGTTGATTCTTGAAGCGGTTAAAGCCACAATACCTGAAGCCCGTTATTCACTGCCGTTGCAGCAGGTTGCAACATGCGCTTTCATGACCATGGTCAAGACTGAGCGGCTTGGAGTGAGCATGACTCTCAGCGACGATCGCGTGTTTGATTTCAAGGTGCACATGCCCGTGTCGCATCTTGGAGAAATTGAGAACCTGGGGCTGAGAAAGGTTCTTTCCTGGACCGATTCATTGCAGGGTATCGAACGTTCGTTTGCGATAGCTGCCATTAACAGCGCACTTTCGCTCGACGGCAGTTATTTTGTCGGCAACGCCCTCGAACTGGCCGCCAGACTTGGCGCCGGCCGGCGGGTTGCTGTGGTTGGCCATTTTCCGCACATGGAATCGATTCAGCAGGCCGCCGCAGAATTTTCCGTTCTCGAAAAACGCCCGCAGGAAGGCGATTACCCCGCTGAAGAAGCGGTAAAAATAATTCCCCGCGCCGATGTGGTCGCGATGACCGGGGTGACCTGTCTCAACGATACGATCGAGGGCCTGCTGGCCCTGAAAAAGCCGGGTGCGACCTTTATCATCGTTGGTCCTTCCGTGCCTTTGAGCAGTGCTCTTTTTGATTTTGGCGTCGATGTGATTGGCGGCGCCTGGGTCGAAGATGAGGTCGACTGTCATAAGCGGATTCTTCAGGGGGCGGCCCCGCGCAATCTTCCCGGTCTGCGCAGCGTGCTCTACCCGAAGAACCCTTCACTGCTGGCCGGTTACGAACAGGTATCACCGCGAATTACCAGATCTCTTTAACGCTTGACATAAACTGGTCTGTGGGTAACTTTTATTTCCTGTAGAAATGCCGTTTGGTTCAGAAATTTTTTACCACGGAGACCAGATGCGGGTACTGTTTCATCGCTGCAGATATGATATTCCGGGAATTGCGCCTTTTCCGATGCTGTCAGATGGCCGCATGCTTCTGCTGCCGACTTTTTCGAATGCCTCGGAAGACCCTCTTTACGCAGATCTTCGTCTTTCGCCGGGGGTCACGTATTACGACATCATGCGTGGCATCGTTAAAAATCACCCCGATCTCGACCCCGGTTTGACTGCAAAGATCAGGTGGCTTGCCGGCGAAACGCACTGTGATCTCAACCCTGACCTCGAGTTCGACACTTTTCCGCGACCCGAGGGCTGGAAGCCGAATATACGCATCGATGACCAGGTCGACAATCTCGAAGATGGCGACCTGATAATGCTCTACGCGCCCTTTGTGCCAATGATAAAGGTCGATGAAGAGTATCAGTTCGACGTCAATGTTCCGGCCAAAAAGATTGCGGTTGCCGGCTATCTTGAGGTTGGCAGCAGTATTTCGACCTATCATCGCGGCCCGGGTCTGCCGGGCTGGCTTTCTTATCATGGCTCGAATGGCTTCTGGGATGCTGATTACGGTTCAGAATACGCCGGGGGTTCGATGAACTTTTTCATCGCCAGTAACAATCTCGGTGAGACGCTTATTCCAGGCGCCGGGCCTTTTCGCTTTCACGAAGATCTGATGCTGCATCAGCTGATCAGGCAATTCGACGAATTTCAGGGCTGCTCGCTGCTGCGGTCGTTTATTGTTCATGCCTCGGCAAAGCTGAAGAAACACCTGTACAGTCTCATCGAAAAGCACCGTTACAGCCCAATAGAATGAATTCTTGTGCGGCTCAGCCAGGCCCTCTTTGCTTGCAGGTGCCGAGTTGACCTGCAGGGAGCGCGTCATTCCGGGCGCCGACCCGGGATCCAGCAATTTCAAATGCTTTGCATGAAAAAACCGCCTGTACGGTTGTTAAACAGTACAGACGGCTGAGTTGCTTAAAATAGGAGTCTTACGGCAGAACCGGGCGCAGGTCTTCTTTGCCACTGAGAGCGGCGATGGTTTCGGCCAGCAGGTCGATGATCTGGTCCATGTCTTTCAATGAGCCCATTTCGACGGGGGAATGCATGTAGCGCAACGGCAGCGAAACCAGAGACACCGGCACGCCTTCGCCGCTGAACATGATTTTGTCGGCGTCGGTGCTGGTTCTTGCCGGGGTCAATTCGAGCTGGATCGGCATTTTCAGCTTTTTTGCAGCCTTTTCGAGCAGTTCGTTTATTTTAACGTTGATCGGGCTGCCGACCGAGAGGGCCGGGCCTTTTTCCAGTGATACTTCGGCCTGTTTGAGAGCTTCGCCGGGTGTGTCGGTATTGAAGGTAACGTCACAGGCAATTGCCATGTCGGGCTTGATTCTGGCGCCGGCGCAGTGTGCACCGCGCATATTGGTTTCTTCGCCGGTGGTGCTGACCGCATACACCGCGACTTTAAGCTTCTTTTTACTGAGTTTTTTCAGAGTTTCAGCGACAATGAACGAGCCGGTCTTGTTGTCGAGACCCTTGCAGACAACCCGGTCGCCATTGAGAATTTCGGGCTCGCTGCGGTAGAGAATGTAGTCGCCGACCCTGATGAGTTTTTTGAGTTCTTCACCGCTGCTGAAGCCGCAGTCGATGAAATAGTCTTCACATTTCGTTTTTGCCGGCGCATCACCGTTGCTTTTGCGGTTAAAACCGATAACACCTTTTACGGTTTTGCCCGAATACCCGAGAATTTCGACTTTGAGCCCAGGCAGCAGCAGGGCGTTGATGCCGCCGGCCTGGTTGAAGTAGACAAAACCTTTCTCATCGACCCGGTTGACCATCATGCCGATTTCGTCACTGTGCCCGGCCAGAAGAACTTTGAAGGGTGCGCCGGGGTTCAGAATGCCGATCGCATTGCCTGAATGATCGGTTTCAACTGCCGCAAATTTTTTGACATAATCGAGCCAGACCCGTTGCAGGCGATGTTCAGAACCCGAAGGTGATGGTGTCGAGAGCAGCTTGAGGAGAAAATCGAGAGAGGTTTTTTCCATGGCAAAGCACTTCCAGAATGTTAAGTTTCAGATCAGATTACCTATCGACCCGCCGGCCCATTTTTAAAACCATAACCCCGGCAAT
>DAOQWI010000016.1:17627-32490 GCA_035342015.1 Candidatus Ozemibacteraceae bacterium
ATTCGACAAAACGCCCTGTACGGCGATGAAAAACAAAAATTTCGGCAAAGTTATTTTTTTCACAATCAATGTTGAGAACAGTTATTGAAGCTTTAGGGAGTTTTTTACTGATATTGGGGCAAAGAAACCTGCTGAAAAGGCTGCAAATAACAATCGGCGTCAGCGACTTCAGGTAGAAATATTTGTGAAAGGTATCGCAGTTGCCCGCCAGACAGTTTTCTATAGCTGCCATACGACTGTGCAGAACAAATAGTCGCCAGGGTACATTTTTAAAACTTTTCTTAAAGTTAGCGGTATAATAGTCGTGAGTTAAATGATTGGGTCGGGCTGCAGTCTGTCTGCTCTGCGGCTGCCATCTTTACTTGCAGATCATAAAATGACTCAAGGAGAGAGACGATGAAACGTATTAAAGTTCTCAGCTGCGCAGTTCTTGTGCTTTTTGGCGGTTCGCTGATGGCCATGAACTTCAATGAAACCCTCAAAGGCCACGATGCCGGCGATAAACCTTCCGGGTCGGTCAGTGCTACCAGCGCCAAGGCTGATGAAGCCGGTTCGAAAAGCGGCGGTGCCGTACTTCCCGATGGCGAGGCTTTTGTTAAGGTGAACACCTCGCTGAATATCCGCACCGGCCCCTGGGGCCAGATAGTTGGCTGGTTCCACAACAACGACAAGGTTAAGATCATTGGCCGTGACGGTGACTGGTATAAAATTTCGCACAACGGCCAGACACGCTACATTCACTCAAGATACGTCTCTTCTTCGCGCAACAGCAATCCGCCCATCGCTTCAACCGGTGGCGGTTCTACCCCGATTCTCGATGTTCCCGGTTCAGGCAGCACTGCCGCCAAAGTTGTCGCCGCTGCCCGCAATCTGGTAACCAAATACCAGACTCCGCGCTCGTTTCCTTATCACCCGCTTACCCAGGGCGGTTCACTTGGCTGCGCCCAGGTCGTTACCACCGCTCTGATGGCTGCCGGCGTCAACACAGGTATTCAGCTCGGCGTTCTCGCAACCATTCCGAAGCTCAAGAGTCTCGGCTGGCAGGAAGTCAGGGTTCCGCCATATCGCGCCGGTGACGTCATCACCTGGAAAACCTACGACCGCACCGGTGACGGCGTTAAAGACAACGACACTCACATCGGTATCATCATGACCAGCGGCAACACCGCTCAGGCCATGAGTAACTCCTCTTCGATCAAACGCCCCTCTCTGCACTCAGCCACCTACTCACCGGTCTGCAGAGTTCTGCGCAAAGTCTGACACCGAAAGGCTGCTGAAAAATGAGATCAGGTTCTATCATTATTGCGTCTCTGTTTGCATGTGTCGCTCTCACTGCTTCTGCTCAGGTAAACCTTCCGTATGGTGAAGGTGCCGGCAAGGTCGGTTTTATCAACGGTAACAATTACCCCGGCATCGAAGAACCGGTGCCGCTCGGCCCCAAAGCTTTCCGTCTCGCCGATGATCACATATGGGTTGTCGACAGTACTGGCGGCAAACTTTTAAAACTCGGCAAGGAAAAAGGCCTGCAGGCTGAGTTCTCGCTGCTGGCTTCACCGCCAGCGCCGCTGCCTGCAGATGTGGCGACCAATTCTCCGAACCTTGAAGTGATGATCGAAGATTTTGCACCGGTTTTCAATGAAGCCGGTGTCCTCACGTCGTTCTGGTTCATCGATCTGATGAATAACCGCCTGTTGCACCATGCTGTCGATGGCAAAAAACTTGGCGAATTCAAACACGAAAAATTCGTGCAGCCGTTTAGAATCGAAGTTGGCCGCAACGGTCATATCTTCGTCGCAGACAAGGGTGCCCAGTGCATTTTTGTCTTTGATGCCGATCAAAAACTGGTCAACGAAGCCAACTGGGAATGGTCGGGTATGGCGGTTGGCGCTGATGACAAGCTATATCGCATGTTCTATGAATCAGAAAACAACCGTTCCTATCTCGTTCTGCAGAATCTGCAGGGTGCCATCGAAAAGGAAATCGAACTTGACCTGCCAGAACACATGAATCCCGAACTCTGGTGGGTTGACGAGGCAAAGGAAGAAGTCATTCTTACCTATACTCCGGCAACCGGGTTCGAAGGCAAGTTCGTTGTTGCCAGAATCGGGTTCGACGGCAAGGTTAAGGCATCGGGCGATCTGACTCCGCCGATCGCCATGAACCGCTTCATCGACCATCAGGGCTTTGACGAGGTGTGGCTCGGGGCCGCCGACTATAATAAGGCCCCAGAGGGCAGCTTCAGCGTGGTTCCGACCAAACTGCCCTGAAAAAAGGGGAAAATATGATTAAACGTCTACTGATAGCCGTTCTGGCCTTCGCCCTCGTGGCGGGGGCCTCTTTTGCTTACCGCATGCCTTCGAAAGGCGAAGTGACCGCCGAAATCGGGCTCAACGTACGCACTGGCCCGGGTACCAGTTATTCGGTCGTCACTACGGTGCCGAAGGGCACTGTGGTGCAGATTCTGTCGATCAGCGGTAACTGGTATAAGGTCAACGTCGGTTCGCAGACCGGCGTTTACGTGCATTCGGCCTATATCAAAGTCACTGAATCGGTTGAAGTCGATGACCAGAAGGCTGATCTCGAAGCCACGAAAAGGTTTCTGCCCACTCTGCAGAACGTCGACCCGTCAACCCGGTAATTTATGAGCGGTAAAGGCTGGTTGCGCAAAGAAATCACATCCGGCTTATACCGCACCGGGTCACCGTTAAATCGTATCTGCATGGTTCAATGATCGAGTGAAGGGCGAATCTGGCATGGAAATTCTTCTGACTGAGCTTCGCTGCCGGCGTGGCAGTGTTGCCGTAGTCATTGCCGGTATTTTTATGGCGCTGCTGGTCGCGTTCGGCGCTTTTATCAAATACTCGACGAGCAGGCAATACGCCACAAAGAAGCTGAACCGGGTACTGCTGGCGCGCGAATTTTCGGCGGCGCTGGCAACTCTCGCCTGCCATCAACTCAGCCAGAAAGACCTCAAACAGAAAGACAGCCGGCTGGTAAACCGGCTGTCATTGCCCATTTCTGAAATGGACCGGGAAGCAACCGAAAAAATCAGTTTCATCGAGCCGGGCCGCGCGCTTGTTGCGAAGCTGGCAGAGGCCAACAGTGAACTGCGCGATCTTTCATGGGAAATCAGCTGGCAGCTGCGCAAAGACGATTTCAAGCCCTGTCTTGCTGCTTACCCGCGTGAAAAAATCGGGGTGGTGCGCCTGCCTATCCTCATCTCTTATCAGCAGCCAGGCTCAAAAGAAAAAATCACAGAAGATTACCTTTATACAGCGAACCTGAAGGTGGTCGCCAATCTGATGCCGGTTTTGAGCCGTTTCTCGCTTTATGTCGAAGATGCGGTGGCTGGTGAAGGCCCAGATCGCTTCAACAAGGTCGAAACCAATGCCCAGGGAAACCTGCTGCCTTCGTGTCAGTTCAAACCATGGGTGCTCGACAATGGCAGCGGTGACGCGAAGTTTCCTGAACGCTTCGACAGTATAATCAGCTCGGGACGCGGCCTGGTATATCTTGGTGGCGGCCGCCTGAATCTCGGCATTGCCCGCGGCTGGAACGAACCGGGCAAATACGGCGAAGGTTTTCATCTTTTTGCTGAAGGCCGTGGTGACGGGCTTTATACGACTTCTTTCATCGGGCCGCTGGCTCTGATGAACTGGGAAACCGGTCTGTGCAACGATGTCAGCGATGACTCGACAATCTTCTGGTGGGAGCTGATCAAAGACGGTTTCGATGAAATGTCGAAAGCGAGCTCTATTTTCCGACTCAACGGCACCGACCAGGAAAAATCACCAACCCTCGTTCTCGGCGATGTCATGGCACGCACCCTGTGTGCCAGAGCCTATCGCGAAAGCAGCGAAAATTTCGGGCCGCTTCCGTATGTCAACAATGACGACAAATTTGCTGACTACACGAGTGGGCAGAGCGAAGTTTTCGATATCAGCTATTTTATGAGTCAGTACCAGAAAGCGAATGGCAGCCTGAGTCGCGGGCGTTACAACTCTGACTTTGCCAGCTGCCTGATCGAAGTGCCTTTCAACCGTGCTCTGGCCTATATAATCACCAATTTCAAGGCGGCGCATCCTCTCGATACCGGTGCGATTCCGAACGGCGATCCGCTTGCGGAATTCGCGAACGGCAAGGCGGTCACCAATGGGCGGGCCCACAAGGTTCCGGCGCCTTACGACAATGTTTTTTCCGGGGTCGGTGACCTGAAGAAAATGGGTGAGTTTCTTACTGCCGAACGCCTGCAGATTCCGGGAAACCGCTGCAGCAGAGTCATTGAACTCGCAAAGGGGCAGAATCTGCTGACAGCCCTTGAGCAGCGCGGCCTGCTGCAGAAAGACAAGCTCGACCTAAATGGCTGGGTTCTCGTTAAAACGAAAGAAAACCTGTCGATCGACAAGCCGCTGCGTCTCGACAGTCACGGCGGCATCATCGTCGAGCAGGGTGATATCGACATCAAAAGCGCGATCAGATCAGATGGTGGCGCCTTTCTGCTCAATCTCGTGACTCTCGATGGCAACATCACCATCGACAGCAGCCTGGGTGGCGAGCTTGAAGTTGCCATGACCGCCTGTGGTACTGCCGGCAAAGGTCAGGTTAAATTCCCGGGAAACAGCGGCAGCAATACGATAAAAATCAAGGGCAGCGTCGCGATGCGCACAATTGCAGGCGGGTCGCTCAATACAGCGGCTGCCCGTGGCGTCGAAATTTCCTACGACCGCAGGCTTGCCGCGCTGCCCGGTCAGTCGTCAGCTGCCGGTTCAGAGCAGGAACTGCTGATGTTCAGCCTCAAAGACACCCCGCAGCTGGTTGAATAAAATGTTAAAAATGAGTTCATTAAAAAACATTGGTAAATCAGGGCCGGTGAAGAAGCCTGGATTATTGCGCCGGAATTGCGGTTCTGGCAGCGGAGGTTTTTCATTTGTCGAGATTTCCTTTGCGATAATCTGTCTCGGCTTTCTTATTTCACCGGTTTTCCGCATGTTGAACCAGAGCAGCAGCGGTACCGTGCAGAACCGCAACGACATTCTCGCGCAGCAGCATGCGACAAATCTGCTCGCTTACGCTTACTCGCTTCCCTATGATCACCCTTTTCTCAACCCCGGGCCGGCCCGCGCCGTTAAAGATCTCGAAGTGCCGGCTAATGGCACTGTGTGCGATATCAGTGTTACCGAAGATGTTTATCAGCGCACCATCGAGGTTTTCGAGCAGGCCCCGGCCAACTGGCCGCATGCCTATAAAATTCTGACCGTTCGCGTCAAATGGAAAGAGGCCAGCGAATCAGCGCGCGAAATCAAGGTCGCCGGGCTGGTGACAAAATGAGTCAGAACAAACGCCGCGGCATAACCCTTGTCGAGATAAGCATTGCTTCGTTCATCGTCACGCTTTTAATCGGCAGCGTGATTCATCTTTTCAACGCCGGGGTGCGCGGCTCGACGAAGGGCATGGCGCATCTGACCAACATGGAAGCCACTGCGGTGCTGATGTCGCAGATTGAATACGACCTGCTGCGCGCTTTTCAGGTTGAAGACCCGGCGCCGGGCATTGCTGACAAGGTGGCACGCTGGAAAATTCTCACACCCGGCGGCGAAGGCAGAATAATTTATAACCTGCTGCCAGAAGGTATCGAACGCAAACTCGATGCCCCCGCCGGCGAACAGAAATACCTTTACTGCAAAGGCCTTGCCGTCAAGCTTTCATTCCGGCACGTGACCTTTTCCGGCGGCCCCGCCTCGCCAGAAAAGGCCGGCATGTGGGTAGAGCTGTCGGTAGCCACCCCGAAAAAAAATGGCAACACCGAAGAATTTAAAATGAAACGCCTGATTATCTGCCGCAGTCTTGATAACCTTTTATGAGGTGTTGGTTGACCAGGGGGCAAAAAACGGCGGAATGCTGTATAATTAAAAAAAGACAGTGATTCCGGAGGAACGTATGCGCAGCAGGATTCTGATACTGATGGTCTGCTTTTTCTGTTGTTGCGTTTTCATGGTTGCCGGGCAGAGCGAGAGTTATCTCGATACGATATATCAGGCGAATGATTCTTCTGCTTTGGCTGGCGATGAAACGCCTGCATATTCTGACGGGGATTACTACGTGGAAACGCCTGCAACCGGCTCCGGGAATGTGGCTTTTGTCGACACCGTCACAATTCCTGGCGATGCTTCGACAACAGTTGAAATTGCCAGTGATACAGAACGTCTGCAGAAGATCAACGGCATTCTAGACAGCCTGCTTCGCATTCTGATGGGCAAAATTACAGGCGTTGCCATCAACATCAAAATAATAGACTGCGTAAAGATTCCGCCTCCTGGCACCGCCACTTCTACTGCTACCGCGACTGCAACGGTGACTGATACCTCCACTTCCACTGCTACCGCAACTGCAACGGTGACTGATACTTCCACTGATACTGCCACCGCTACCGCGACTGTTACCGATACTTCTACTTCCACCTCCACCTCCACCTCCACATCCACATCTACGTCCACTGATACAGGAACCGAGGCTACTCCGGAAGCAATGAATGCTGCTATTGATGCCGGAGATGTTGCCGAAGTCCAACGACTGATCGCTGCCGGGATAGATCTGGATTGGCGCGATTCCAGCGGCCGGACCTATTTGATGCGGGCTGTAAATTTCAAGATGAACGAAGTGGTTCAGACTCTGATCGACGGCGGCGCAAAACTCGATGCCCGCGACAGTATGAATATGACGGCGCTTCATTACTGCGCAACGCAGAATAATGCCGGTGCTGTTCCTCTTCTGGTACGTGCTGGCCTGAATGTTGATGTCAGAGGCTTTGACAGCCCGGCAGATGGTCCTTCAGAGTCTACTGCACTGCATCTGGCTGCTCAGTCAAATAGCCTGGAGGCTGCTGCTGCCTTGATTACTGCCGGGGCTGATGTTAATGCACTTACCAACGTCAAAGACGGAACTTTTCGCCGGTCACCGCTTTTCTGGGCTGAAAAGAGCGGCAATACCGCAATTGCAGAGCTTCTGAAACAGAATGGAGCCGTAAAGTATCCTGAAGGTGCTACGAATAACTGATTTTTTCTCTAACCACAAAATTTCTTGAGTTCATTTCAGTTTTTGAACCGTGGATCCATGACCATGACTTTGTGCCACGTGTTTTATCACGACTATGCTGCAAAGTTCTGTAAAAAGAGCTGGATTTAAAGCTCAGGCGGCTTCGCGGTAATGCAGATGAAAGTAGACTATCTCGAGGGCTTTTTTGATGGCGTCGTTGATTGGCATGAACTGGGTACCCAATGTCGGGTCGATGGTGGCAAGCTGACGATAGTAAGTGGCCATGACCGGAACCCGGCCGCCGTGGGCGATGAATTCGCCTGCTCTGGAGACTTTATCTGGTTGTCTTTGTTTGAGAATGCGGCAGGCGCCGTAAACCGGGTGCCCATTTTTATCGGTTGTGGCAGCGAAGCCGAATAACCTGCAGATAAAGCCGCGAGCCGGGTAGATACTGCAGCCCCAATTGTTTTCGATCAGCTTTGTAAAAATGCACTGGCGGCTTTCGTTCTTTTCGAGCTGATCAAACCACTGGTCGAGTTGCCCAAGTTTGTAAGCATGCCAGGCAAACGGCAGAAACTCAAGCGGTGTGGCGTTGATGTCATGGTATCGGCAGCATTCGGCGCAGTGTTTTTCACAGTCGATGCCGGCATTCATCTTGAATATTCTTGTGTCTTTATCTATGGACTTCTGCAGGCTTTCGATCTTTTGAACCTTGTGGTAGAGTGTTATCATCTGCTTCCTTTGATTTCACTGAATGCAGCGGGAATTTACTGCAGAGCGGGAAATCTTGTCGATGCTGATTCTCATTGATTTTGCGGCGATTTTTGGCAAAATTGGAAAAAAAGATTATAATTTTCCTGCTGCAGCGGAGGCGTTATGGAAATTTTAAAGATTGTCGAGCTCTTACATCAGAACGAGCTTCTCATCGCGGACCTGTACCGCGAATGTGCCCGACTGTTTCCTGATTTTAAAAATGATTTTGAAGATTTTGTCGCTGAAGAAGAGGCTCATGCCGGTGTCTTCGCGAGAATTCTCGATGACATCGCCGATTTTCCGCAAAACTGGCAACCGGGTAAAATCAGTGTCAGAACTCTCGAAGTCGTTCAACAGCAGATAAAAGAAGCCCTGGCAGAAGTCAGAGATGGCCGCGCTGCTCCCCGTTACGCCATTACCGCCCTGCGCAATTTTGAGCAGGGAATGGGCGAACGGGCCGCTGAAAAGCTTATAGAAACAGCTTCTGAGCATTTCAGGTCTGAAGTGGCCTGCATCCGGAATGGTTTTGTCAATCACCTCGACCGGTTGCAGAAACTTGAAAAGAAAATTTTTCCCGGCAGCAACAAAGACGAGCTTTTTAAATTCGGAACAGGCAGGTAAACAGCGCATGGCCGCTAAACGCGAACCTTACGAAGCATGGGAAGATAAATTCATTGCCCTCTGTGAGGAAAAGCTTGAAGAAGAACCAATTTACCCTTACGAGCACCTCTGGCGCAAGAATTTGAGCGTGCAGCAGGCTTTCGAGGCCTATCTGCAGGAAAACCCGGATTATGCTGAAAAATTTCAGGAGCTGATTGAAGATACCGCTTCGCCGGCTGAAAATGCCGCTTTTCTCGAAATGGCCCGCAAGCTAGAGGCTCAGCGCAAGCAAAAAGAACTCGAAGAGAAGCTTGAAAGCAAAATGAGCAAATTCTGCCCCGACTGCGCCCGCGTGCTCGGCACAAAAAAACAGTGCAAGTGCGGCTACCGTCGCAAATAAGGCGTTGCCGCAGGGCTCAGTCGTCTGAGCGGCTGGAGTTTTCGGCGTCTTCTTTGAGCTTGACCTGCTGCATCTCGGCATTCAGTTTTGCAATATTTGCCCGACGCTGGGTTTCCTGCTCTTCGTTGAACTTCCTGATCTTTTCGGCTTTGATGGCGCGCTGCAGGTCTGCTTTCGAATAGCCGAGATGCTGTGCCAGAATTTCGAGCTCACGCTCTTCAGACGGTGTCAGAATGTCGTCGGCAAGTGCCATGCGCGTCGCAGAAAGCAGCAGGCTCCAGGCTTCCTTGTTGTTGGCCGGTGCCGGAATATAGATTTCACCCTGTTTCAGATTCCAGATAATTGAATTAAGGTCTGATTCGCTGATGCCATAGGTTTCTGCAATTTTTTCGAGCAGGTTCAGTTCGGCGACTTCGGTTTTGCCATCGGCGAGCAACAGGTGTGCCATTATCGTCACCACGTCGCGTGCCGAGCGCACTGAATCGTCTTCTTCTTCGATCTTTTCAGTGCGGCGGTGTTCGAGCATGTTGAGATATTCGGTATCAGCTTCTGAGGTTACCCGCTCGAGAACCCAGCTGTTGCTGCCCTCGTTCAGTATTGTATTGCAGTAACTGCAGTTGACCGCGAAGGCAGAAAGCAGTGGTCCGCCGCAGTTCGGGCAGTGGGCGCTGCTGAGGGTGTTCTGCAGGCCGGTTTTGACGCCATTGCGTCGCCCGAGAACGAGAACTTCACGCACGACTTTGCTGATGCGACGGCCTTCGACGACTTTTCCGGTAACGTTTCGGGCCACAGGTACGCCGCTCCAGACGACGAGAACGTAGAGTTTGTTCCAGTGTGGGTTGAATTTGAAGCCTTTGAGGCTGATCGAGCCAAGAGCAATGTTTTCGGTGAACCTGCTGCCGATACCGGCGGTTTCGTTCTGGATCCCCTGATAGAATTCGCAGTAGGCATCGGTCGAGAAGCGGCGCACCGGGTCGACCGAGCGTTTGCGTTCTGCCTGGCGCAGCATCCAGAAAATTACGCCGCTGCGGTCGTTGATCTGTTGAATATTGAAGTCGGGGTCAGCTCTTTTCATTGTCTGCCAGTCGGTAATCAGCGATGGTTCTGAATATTCCCATTCGCTGGCCTGGGTGATCTGCGAAAGAACCCAGTCATAATGCCCTGATCTGATATATGAACTGCACGATTCACAGATCGTGGCCTGACCAATCTTGATTGGCGTGCCGCAGTTGGGGCAGGCGCCTTCGAGCAGCCCTGGTTTTGCCAAGGTTTTTGCCGACGGGCGCCTGATGAATGTCCAGTATTCGCTGAAAAGCCGGTTATCTTCGTTCTTCGCCAGCGTTTCGCCGGTGGTCAGGTCGATCATTGCGTCAGCCGAAGAAGCTCTGATAAAAACATGAATGACATCGAAGCTGTTGTCACAGTTTACCTGCGCAATTCTCGCTTCGTAAATGGCCATGTTGTTGTGCTTGAATCTGATTCCTGCTTCTTTCTGCTCTTCAATCTGGCATTTGAACTGCTCAAACAGAGCATCCGAGACGAGATGCTGGATAGTGTCGATTTTCTGGTCATACCAGGCGCCCTGAACCTTCCAGAATACCTTCTCGATGCGCTTGACGAAGGAATCTGACGCGAAATTGGCGTCGCGTTTCTTTATGCCGGTCAGTGCCTGCGACATTTTGCCGGCGTTCTGAAGCTGCAGCAGTTTCATGTCAGCAACCCCGGTACCGGTCATGTTGCGGCGTGGTGAAGTGCCGGTAAAATCCTGCCAGGCTTCCTGCAGCCGCAGCGGAAAAGCTTCGACTTCTGGCCGTATCGTTTCCCACCAGTCGAGTTTGTCGTCTTTGCGTGCTTTCATTGCCTGCTTCTGCTTATGGCTGAGATTTAGGCCCATATTGGCATTTTCGTGTGAGAATCTGGTTTGTACGCCGCCAGTCAGGCGAATTGCCAGTATCTGACAGGTCGGCGCCAGAAGAATGAGAATTGCCGGCCGTCCAAGAGCTTGCCAGCTCATCGCGATCAGGGCTGCACCGATCAGGGACAGTTGCCAGAACTCGATCTGTCGCTTCTGCCAGAGCATTGCCGGCCAGAAGAAGAGAAACATGACGACCGGCGCTTCGAGTGGCGCGACAAAGAGATAGAAAAAGCAGAACAGCAGTGAACTGGCATAAACGACCGCGAGCGCGGCCGTAAACGCTTCCAGGCGCAGCAGCATGCCGATTATAAAAATTGTACCGATGAGATAAAAAGTGTCGGCGCTGCCGATTTCATTTTCAGGAATTCCCTGAATCTGCCAGGCCAGAAGGCCGGCCAGTAGCACCATCGACCCCACCATCATCAGAAATCGCTCTTTGGTAATCTGCATTTTTTACTTTTCCTGCAATTATTCTAATGACTTGCATCTGATATCTCAACAATTAATCTGCAGTTATACATGAGTTCAGGAGAGGGTAAGTTGTATGTCGTTTCTGCGAACCATTGCTCGTGCTTGCTCTCGAAAGGGTGAAAACACTTTGTCCCTTCCGGGCGCAAGCGCGGGCAAACGGATATCCAGACAATTCTTGATGTGACAAAGGATTGATGATCGTCTTTGCTCTGCTTCTGAAAATTTTTATAATAAAGTATGAAATATAGCTGGCGCTTTAATCGGATTTATGATATCCTAGTGTGTACCCTTTGCGTATGCCCGTGGGGTTGGGCGAAAATGCACAGGGTTTTCTGCCGGTCAGGTGACCGGTTTCCGCGCCGATTTATGCGGCCTGTGCGTGAAAATACCAGTATCGTTCAGCTGGGGCATCTGCACCGATTCAACAGACGCTATCGATTGTCTCTGGCGTAAAGCGTGATTGCTTGTCGCGGCGGCTTCTGTGTCTGTAAAACTATCAGTAGCAGTGATCGGGTTATTCGCTGATTGGTTTTTTCGGCTCTATCAATGCAAAGGAACACACTTTAAATGTCTAACGAATTAGAACTCAACAACAACGGTTTTGCCAATTTAGGCCTTTCTGAGCAGATTCTCAAAGCTCTTGCCGATTCTGGTTACGAAAACCCGACGCCGATTCAGGCAGCCATGATTCCGGTTCTGATGACCGGCAGCGATGTCGTTGGCCAGGCTCAGACCGGTACCGGTAAAACCGCTGCGTTCGCACTTCCCGTGCTCGAACAGATCGAAGTCGATCGCCACGAGCCCCAGGCTCTCATTCTGGCGCCGACCCGCGAACTGGCTCTGCAGGTCTGCGAATCGTTCAAAAAATATTCTTCACACCTCAAAGGTCTGAAAACTCTCGCCGTTTACGGTGGCCAGGAATACGGCGGTCAGCTGCGCTCACTCAGCCGCGGCGTGCACATTGTCGTCGGCACTCCGGGCCGTGTCATGGACCACATTGAACGTGGCACCCTCAATCTCGACGCCGTACGCATTCTCGTGCTCGATGAAGCCGATGAAATGCTGCGCATGGGTTTCAAAGAAGACGTCGAATGGATTCTCGAACGGGCTCCCCAGGATCGTCAGATCGCCCTGTTTTCTGCCACAATGCCTCCCGATATTCGCGCCATTTCTCGTCGCTTTCTCAACAAGCCCGAAGAAATCACCATCAGAGAAAAAACCGCGACCGTCGAATCAACCCGCCAGCGTTTCTGGCAGGTTACCGGTATTAACAAACTCGACGCCCTGTCACGTATTCTCGAAGCCGAACCCTATGATGCAATTCTGATCTTCGTTAAAACCAAGATCGATACCATCGAAGTGGCTGAACAGCTTGTCGGTCGCGGTTTTGCCGCTGCCGCACTGAACGGCGATATTCCGCAGAACCAGCGTGAACGCATTATCGAACAGCTCAAGGGTGGCAAGCTCAACATTATCGTCGCCACCGACGTGGCCGCTCGCGGCCTCGATGTCGACCGCATCAGCCATGTTATCAACTATGATGCACCGCATGATCCCGAAACTTACGTGCATCGCATTGGTCGCACCGGCCGTGCCGGTCGCAGTGGTGAAGCCATCATTTTCATTTCACCCCGCCAGCGTCGCCTGCTGGAAATTATCGAAAAGGCTACCCGTCAGACCATCGCACCGATGAAGCTGCCGACTGCCGATTTCATCAATCAGAAACGCATGGAAGCCTTCAAAAACAGAATCAAAGAAGCAATGAGCAGCCCCGATCTGCAGCTGTTCAAAGATCTCGTTGCGCAGTTCTGTGCCGAAAACCAGGCTGACCCGATCGAAATCGCCGCTGCCACCGCCCGCATGTATCAGGGCGACAAGCCCCTGCTGCTGCAGGTGAAACCCGAACATCACCGCGCCGAAAACACATCGATGCGTGAATTTGTTCCCGAAACCTTTGGTCGCAAAGCGCCGGCCGGTCGTGGTCGTGGCGCCCGCCGCGATGACGAGACCCAGGAAGAAGGCATGGAAAGATACCGCATCGAAGTCGGCAAAATGCATGGCGTTCAGCCCGGTCACATCGTTGGCGCCATTTCCGGCGAAACCGGCATGGCCAGCAAATATATCGGCCGCATCAGACTCTATGACGAATTCAGCACCGTTGATCTGCCCCTTGGCATGCCCGAAGAAATGATCCGCAAACTGAAAACCGCCTGGATCTGCAAACGTCAGCTCGAAATTTCTCTCGACAACGGTCAGCGTGAAACTGCTGCTGTTGCTGAAGAACAGACCCCTCGCCGCGGTCAGCGTCCGGCCCCGTTCCCGAGCCGTCAGCTGCTCGCCGAAAATCGCCGCCAGCCGGAAGGTTCTGAACGCTCAGAACGCCCGACCCGCGCCCGCCGTTCTGAAAAACTCGAACGTGAAGCCGCCGAAGAACGCCATGATCGCCCGCGCCGCAGCGAAAGACCGGCCCGCGAAGCTGGCGAGGAACGCCGTGAACGTTTCGACCGCCCGGCTCGCAGTGATAACAACGAAAAAACCGATAAAACCCGCAAGTTCCGCGGCACCGGTAAAACCGGTCATAGTGACCGCTTCGAAAAACCTGCAAATATCGAAAAAACTGCTAAAGAGCGCAAGTCAGCATGGCCCGTGCCAGCTAAAAAAGGCGGCCAGTCGTCACCAAAACGCCAGCAGCGCGAAAAAACCTTCGCCAGCGGCCGCTGAACCAGCGATAAGAAACAACTAAAAAACAGCCCCATTCCGGGGCTGTTTTTTTTCGATAAAACCGGTGGCATTTCGCTGGCCGCGGCTGAGCGAAAAAAGTTTGTAAATTGGGGCGTTAGCAGTATAATCGCGCTTGTGATTCCTGGATTTTCTATCAGAAGGAGATTCGTAACAATGAGAAAACTTTTTGGTCTTGCCCTCGCAGTATTCATGGTTCTCGGTTTTGGCATCAGCCTGCGTGCTGAAGAAGCTCCGGCTCCTGCCGCCGCTCCCGTAGTCGACGCGACTCAGCCGACTCCGGCCGTTGTTGAAGAAGCAGCCAAGCCCGCTGAAGGCGAAAAGAAAGCCCTCGAAGCCATCGAAACCTCTGGTGTTATCGAAGTGGCCGAACCCGGCGAAGGCGAAAAACATAAAAAAGTCACCCTGAAAGTTGGCGAAACCGTCTACAGACTGATCCCCAACAAAGACAGCAAAGACCTGTTCAAGAAACTCGAAGAAATGGCCGGCAAAACCGTGAAGGTTAAAGGCGAACTGCTGCCCGCAAATCCGCCGAAATATCCTCTCGCCGCCATCAAGGTCGCCGAATTTTCTGAATAATCAGTAACCCACGATTTTTTAAAGAGCCGCCTCGGTTGTACGGGGCGGCTCTTTCATTTCCGGCCTTGATGCACGCAAGGCCAAATAGAACCAGGGTGGTCTGCCAACACTAGAATGTTTAAAATCAATGATTTACCTGTCATCCCTGCGCTTGTCCCCGGAGGGGGGAAGCAGAGATCCAGGGTTTTTTAGACGAGATTCCTGCTTTCGCGGGACGATAAAACTACAGATTCAACTTTGACAAAGCAACAGGGCCACGGATGAACGCAGATGCATGCTTTAAAATCTGCTTTGGATATGAATGGGCAAGACAGAATCCCGCCGTCGGGGTATTGCCGCATACGGTTTTGATTCTTATAATTAAAAGATATGCT
>DAOQWI010000017.1:0-31836 GCA_035342015.1 Candidatus Ozemibacteraceae bacterium
AAATGATGAAACGTATCTCTGTTTTTCTGACCGTTCTGCTTCTTGTATCTGTGGCTTTTTCCGCCGCTGCCCAGGAAAAGGTGCTTCTTGAGTATAACCCCGCACCTGGCACCACCGCCAAATACAAGATGAACATTCGCGGCAACACCATCGTTACCGCCTACAAAAGAGCCCAGAGAACCAATCTCGAAACTGCCATGACCATCGAACAGAAGGTTACCGGCGTTGACAAAGACGGCAACATCGATATGGCCACCACTATTCTCGATGGTACTATCACTGTTAACAACACCCCGACCGTTCTGCCGAACCTCGGCCAGATCATCAGCGTGAAGATGGCCAAAGACGGCGAAATCATCTCTTCATCCGGCATGGATCAGCAGGGTGGCAACTTCAACCAGATGCAGATCAAGTTCCCGAAGGAACAGGTCGGCGTTGGCTCAAGCTGGACTTCTAACATTGCACCGAATCCCCAGCTCCCGATTCCGATGAACGTTAAATACACTGTCATGGGCTTCGAAAAAGTCGGTGGCGAAGAATGTGTTAAGCTTCAGTCAGAAGTCAGCAGCGCTCAGGGCGCAGCCGGCAGCATCAACCTCGATGTTAAAGCCAACGGCAACATCTGGTTCGCCTACAAAAAAGGCATCATGATCAAAAACGAAGTAACTTCGAACATGGTTATGATGATGGAAAATGACCTCGGCGGCGGCAAGAAAGAAAACATCGAAACCCGCATGAATCTCAGCCTGACCATGGGCGTTGTAAAATAATTTCGGTGTACCTTGACGCTATCGCGAACGATTCTTATAATCAAAAACAGATTAGTAACAGGTCTTTGAAAAACCTAAACGGAATCCAGTAGCGAAGCGAAAAAACGGCACAGATTATCTCTGCTGCCGGTACTGAAAACGAAACTGGAGCTCCGCTTTAACCCGAAGCGGAGCTTCTTTTATAACCCGATACTTTACCCGGTATCGACTTACCTACCTACCCTTAGTTCTCTGTTCTATGTCCTAAGTTCTCGTCCCGACTCTCAACAGGAGGAACCATTATGAGGTTGAAACGCAGTCTTATGAAGATGATGGCGACAACCTTGGCCGTAGTCATGCTGTTGACAGCCTTCGGAACCAGTGCCCACGCAGGCCTGTTTACGAAGCTCAAAGACACGGTTAAGAACAACCCTGTGAAATCAGCTCTTGCTGGTGTAGCCGCAGTTGGTGGTGCAGTTCTTGCAGCCCCTTACATCGCAGGTGCAGTTGGTTTCGCATCAGGTAGTGTCGCAGGCATCGTTGGTGGTGGAACCGCAGTAGTCGCTGGTGCAGGTGCCGGTCTGGCCGGTATCGGTGCTACAATCTGGGGTGGCCTGAGTGCCGCCGGCGGTTTTGTAACTGGCGCCCTTGGCGCAATTGGTGGAGCAATTGGCAGCGTATTCTCCGGAATCGCAGGCTTTATCGGTGGTATCATCGGCAGCCCGCTCTTTATCCCGGCTCTGTGCCTTGTTGGCGCAGCAGTTGTAGGGTATCTCATCTGGAAGAAATACAAACGCCAGAATCAGACCATTGGCAATGGCAGCAATCTGCCCTCAGCCGGTCCGGTCGCTCTTCCCTCAAGTGAAGTTGTAGTAAGCCCGAATGTAGGTGCTCCGGCAGGGAACGTAGTTCCTTCGGTAGAAATCCCGGTTTCTGGTTCTGTATCAGCCCCTGAAGCAACCGCTACCCCGGTTACTGAAGCAGTTGAAGCAGCCCCGGCCGCCAACGCCTCTACCGCCCTCAAATCAGCTCACGCTGAATACATCAAGGCCTATAACAAATACATCAACATGGTTACCAATATCGGTGGCAGTGAAAACCCCGATGAGGAACTCAGATCTAATCTGCTTCGCACTGACACTCAGAAAGCTCTGACTGACTATCGTGAAGCATACAACCGCTACATCACTCTCCTCAGACAGAGCAACTCGAAGTAGCCGTAATTAAAAAGCCCCGAACTCCGGTTCGGGGCTTTTTTATTTTGCCTTAAACGCTAATCAACCGCGAATCAGATAAAACCCGTGCCAGTCGCCGTCGGTCTTTTCCTGCAGGTGTTTCCAGCCATTGCGGGCAAAAGCCTCTTTGACTATCGGGGCGTTAGTTGAATTCACACCAGAAAAAACACCCCATCCGCCCTTTTTCACCCAGGGTGTGAAAACCGGCAGATACTCAAGAATTACCGGCGAAGTGATATTGGCCACCAGGCCATCAGCCTCAATCTCGGGCCGGTATTTGCCCAGATCAGCGCAGATCATTTTCAGCCGGTCAGAAATACCATTGAGAGCCGCATTTTTGCGCATATTCTCAACCGCCGCACCTTCGATTTCAATGGCAACCCCGCCCTGTGCGTTGTGCTTCATCAGATAAAACGAGAGAATACCACTGCCGGCACCCAGATCGAGAAAAAACTGCCCGGCCGGATCTATCTGGCTCATGAATTCAAGACAAAGCCTGGTAGTCTCATGTGTACCGGTACCAAAAGCCATGCCCGGGTCTATCAGAATAGTGTTTGCCTGTGTTTCATGCGGCAGTTCCGGCTCCCAGGGGGGGCGAACCACGATTTTATCTCCGACACAGATCGGCTTGAAATGTTCACGAAAACCCGCCATCCAGTCCTGATTGTCGCTGTATTCTTCGATCGACAGCGCCGAGGGGTTAAGAGAAAAATCCTTGAGCCAGTCAATTATAGCCGCTTCGATCGCAGCAGTGTCCTGTTCAACGGTCGAAGCGACAAAGCTTACGATCGTCTCACCGGTATAAACAAAGTCGGTTTCGCCAACGCCCTCGTCACGAATCTGTGGGCTCGAAAACACACCAACCCCGAAGCGGTCAGCCAGACCAAGCAGCGGCTCTTCATAATCTGAAGGAATTGTAACATTGAATCTTTTCAGCACGGTTCAACCTCTTTTCCTGATAGCAGCCATGCGCCCATCAACCTTTTCGAGCATTGCCTTGTCACCGCGGGCGATTTCCCGCAGCTGCTGCAGCACCATCAGAGCCTTTTCCAGCTCGCCCATGGCATCGAGAGCCTCAGATTTGCCAAGCATCGCAAACTTGTCTTTCGCATCGAATTCTTCAAGAACCTGGTCAAAAGTGCGCAAAGCCCTGTCATTGAGACCGACTTCAAGAAACATGCGGCCGAGAACGTTTACGGCGTAGACATCGTCAGGCTCGTAATTCAGCGCAAACATCAGGTTATAAATGGCATTCGGAAAATCGCGGCAATCCTGATAAGCCTTGGCAAGGTTGTAATAGGCAAAAGCGTAATCGGGCTGCACTTCAATAGCCTTTTTCAGATAGTTGATGCCGTCTTCGTAACGTTTCTGCAGCACCAGCAGCTTGCCCATATTGCTGAGGGTAAAAGCATCTTCGGCATCGAGGTTGATAGCCATGGCAAAATGCTCTTCAGCCTGGGCGTGCATACCCTTGTCCATGTAGATCATGCCAAGATTTTTGAGAATCGAGCACTTGTCGGCAGCTGCAGCCAGCGCCGAATTGAAATGCTCGCGCGCCTCTTCCATATTCGAAGTTTCAAGACAGATGCGGCCGATATAATAATGTGCATCGCTGTTAGCCGCATCTATCGAAAGAACCCGGTTAAAATGCCCCTGAGCCGCAGCAAAGTCACATTTTTCAATAGCCGCACGGCCAAGCAGAACCATTGCCTGGGCGTTCTGAGCCTCTTTTTTGAGAATCTCGCCCGCCAGCTTCACCGCTTCAGCCGACTCGCCAAGCTCGAACATTACTGTCGCCAGGCTCAGCTTGTTATAAAGGTCTGACGGGTTGACTTCGAGCGCCTTCTTGAGGATCTCGACGCATCTCGAGTAATCACCCTTCATGCGATAGGCCAGCGCCAGAGAGTTGCGGGCATAACGGTCGGAAGGGTTCATCTTCACCGTCTGTTCGAGCGTCGAAATTGCCTTGTCGATGTCGCCCTGCTCAAGATAAGTGTTGCCGAGCAGGTAATTGGTGTAAAGATCTTCTTTTTTGACCTTCAGCGAGCCGTCGAGCAACTGCCGCGCCCCTTCGAAATCGCCCTTGTCCTTGAGCACCATGGCCAGCTTGTTCATGGTGTAAATATCGTTTGGCTTCAGCTTCAGCGCCGCTTCAAAATACTTCTGCGCCTCATCGAGATTATTCAGCTTGAGCGCCTCACTCCCTCTGGTATAGGCTTCCTGAAAATCCATTTCCTGACTCCTTCTCTATCGCTGTAACATTTCTGAAATGGCAGGGAAAAAGCCCCGCCGCTCCGCGCTATTACATGTCCACGTCGAGATCCGCCTTGAGAGCCGTCAGCGAAGCAACCACCTGGCGCCGCACCATCGGATCTTTATCGGAAAGGGCATTGATCAGAGGCTCAACCCCCTGTGCCATGCCAAGCTTGCCCAGGGCATAAGCCGCCGAAGCGCGCATGTTGCTCTCAGAATCCTTGATCATGCGCGATAAAAGTTCAAAGACCTTCAGATCGCCATATTTGCCGAGAGCAATCAGAATGTTGGCCTTAACCCGGTTATCCTGCTCGTCAACGAGCAGATTGAGAAATTCGTAAACCCTTTTGCCACCGATGGCTTCCATCGCCTCAACTGCGTTAGCCTTGACACGTCGGTCACCTGAGCGAAGTTTTTCGGTAAGAAGAGCAATGTGTTCCTCGCTGCCGACCTTGCCAAGAACCGCAATAGCACGCGAAAGAACCTTCGAATCCGCTTCACTGCCAACCACCTTCTCGACAAACGGCCGGGCCTTTTCGGGGCTGATGCGTTCGATGACATCCATGACCTGATATCTGACTTCGGGGTCTTCATCGGCAAACCAGGCAAAAAGCTTCTCGGGCTCAGCTGAATCGATCGAGCTTTTAAGAATGCGCAGGATCATGATTTTGGTCCAGGAGGTTGCGCCGCTGAAACCGTTTACCAGATCAGCCGTTTCCTTGAAATTACCAACTACAAAGGCATTCATGCGACCCTGTTCGCCCGAAAGCACCTCGAGCTCATCAAAATTGACGACATCTTTCAGCAGAACGTTGACCTCACGACTGGCAATAACTTCGTCGCTGTCCTGAACCCTGGCAAGAGTTCTGAAATCAGCAAAGCCATCACCAATCATGACAGCAGCTTCACTGTTGTTCTCGCCGAACTGACCGCGAATCATTTCCATGGCATGCAGCGTAACTTTCGGCGCAAATGGCAGATCCTGACGGCGGCCAAGATCGCGGCTGGTGAGCCGGGCGGCATTCAGCGCCTTGAGCAGCGAGTCATGCCGGTTCGGATAAGTGAACAACACCAGAATGCCAGAGGGGAAAAGCTGCACCGTTACATGCTGCCCAGGTTGAACAACTTTGCGCAGGCAGTTACAGCATTCCTGTACGGCCGAAAAAATACGGTTGCCGTCAACACGGTTGATCGACTCGTCAATGCCGCTGAAATAAAGGAATAACGACACGGCAAACAGCTTTTCGCCATTCTTTTCGTTGCCGGAAAGGGCCTTGAGCGTTCGCTCGACAATGCTGCGGCTGACATACTGCTGCAGACCGCGGCCGATCATGTCGCGCTCCTTCATGCTCATGATCATGAAGTTGAAAGCATGCGCCATCTGTCCGAATTCATCATTTCGTTCGATATAGATGTTCTGCCGCAGGTCGCCGGCGGTGACCTGTTCCATCGCCCTGATGAACCATGAAATTTCTTTCGAAATACGGCGCGAAAGCAGGTGCATGAAGAACATCATCAGCAGCAGAGCAACCACAAAAAGCAGCACGAGACGGTCGCGAACGGCCGCAAGAGGCTCATAACGACCGGTGCTTCGCCAGCCGACCTTAACGGTACCAAGGCGATGCCGACCGCTCATTACCGGCACCAGAGTTTCGTAAAGGTCCTGATCATCGAGTCTGAAAACAGCAGCCTGCTCAGAATTGAGACTGCGAAGATAGTTCTGATCGCTGGCAGCGCTGCTGCCGACATGTGACGCATCTGAATGGAAAACAACCTGCTCGTCTTTAATTACCGAGAGGTAAGCGAAGTCTTCGTTGTTTGCCAGCAGCTTAAGACCTTCTTTGAGATCAAGATCGTCGCCCGATTCAATCATGCGTGCGGCAGCCGGAATAAACAGCTTGGCAGAATACAGCTGGTGGCGGGTAAAAGTTTCGCGCCACTGGCCGTCATACCAGTTCTGCATAGTCACTCTGGTAGCCATGAATAAAAGCAGAATTATCAGAGCCGAGCCACCTAATAATGTGTGATGCAGGTTTGAGGCGTGATGCCTTCTGACAAACCAGGCAGCCGCCAGCGCCAACATCACCAGTGAAAAAACCAGGGTATTGCGGAATCTGACCTGCGAAACCCGGTTATCTTCAGACTCTCTGAAAAAGCCGACGCGCAGCACGAATTTTCGGTTGTTGCCGGTCATCACCGGAATTGCAGCTTCGATCAACGAAGTAGTACGCGAAGTGTCTCTGAACGGAATAAGCTTCAGATGGGGCGCTTTTAGAGCCTCTTCCTCGATGTTTTCAAGAACGCCGACCGGTAAAGAATAATTCTCTGAGCGGGCAAGCAATGCGCCGTCAGCCTGCTGTACAGCGGCATAAGCGATAGCCTCTTCAGCCAGCAGGTTTGACAACCTTGGTGACAGGTCGATACGGCGCTCGATTGAATCGGCAACTTCGCGGGCAAGCATTTTAACCAGCATCACCCGGCGATTTTCGTATCTGGCCTCGACCTCTTCAATGTCGGCAACCGTAAAATAATAGGCAAAACTCGACAGGGCAAGAATTACAAAGAAAATGAGAACTCTTTCAAGCATTCTTGAATCACGGAACATGCTCATTACCTTATTTCTGCCGGCTTTCGCGCATAGTCATGCGAATAAAATGGGCGGCAATTTCGGGATCGAACTGGGAACCACTGCAACGCTCGATTTCTTTCAGAGCCTCTTCAACAGTCATAGCCTTACGATACGGGCGATCAGTCGTCATGGCATCGTATGTATCAACCACGCTGACAATTCTGGCGAGCAGCGGTATTTCTTCGCCTTTGAGGCCGGAAGGGTAGCCCTTGCCATCATATCGCTCATGATGATGACGAATGATCGGCACGATGGCTTCAAGGAATTCTACCTTGCCGAGAATATGCAGACCAAGATCAGGGTGCGATTTGATAATCTCAAATTCTTCATCGTTCAGTCGACCCGGCTTATTGAGAATTCCTTCCGGAATGCCTATTTTGCCGATGTCGTGCAACAGACCGCCGAGCTTGATCTTCTCGATTTCTTCAGAAGCAATACCAACCTCAGCCGCAAGCCTGATCGATAATTCTGTCACGCGTTCTGAATGACCGCGCGTATAGCTGTCTTTGGCATCGATGGCACTTGTCAGTGCAGAAAGGGTGTCGATATAGGCTCTCTGCAGGTTCTGAAAAAGATCGGCATTCTGAATGACAAAAGCTACCTGACTGCCGAGAATCTTGAGTAGATCGAGATCCTCGGGGCGGTAAGTAAAATTGCCGCGCTTGTTGGCAACCTGAATAATGCCCAGAAGCTTATCTCTCGGCTTCAAAGGCAGAACAACCGTATCACGCAGAATCAGATCCTGAATTTTGTGCATTTCGCTGAGCTTGAATTCAGAAGCTTCAAGATTGGTTATCATTCTAAATTTTTCGTCGCGGCGCACCGCTTTGATAAGGTCTGTGTAACCATCTTCAGAACCAGGCGCAAAAGTATGCCCGGCACTTGCCGTCTGCAGCCTGAAAAAATACGGTAATTCATCCTTTTCACGCACCAGAAAAAGACAGGCCACATCGCTGTCGGTACCATCACTGGCAATCGAGAGAAATTTGTCGACCAGCTGCTGAAGATCGATGTTCGAAACGATTTCCTTGCCGAGAATGAAAACATTGCTCAAAACCAGCAGACGCTTGAACATGCGTTCATAAAGAATCGCACTTTCAAGCGAGGCTGCCGCCTGCGAAGCAAGAATCGGCAGAATTTCACAGATATTGTCGGGAGCGTCTGAAGTCAGCTTCAGACCGATCAAACCAAGAATGCGATGCCTTCTGACCAGCGGCAGCAGAATGAAATCTTCAATAGTGATGATTGCAGCTTCGGTTTCCTGCCAGCGCGGATATTCAGCTTTGAACTGCGCCCTGATCTTATCCATTTTTTCTTCGAGAATTACGTTGCTGATGCGCACGTCAAGATCAGAAGGGTCTTTACCGGCCAGCGAAAAGAATGATGATTCGGCCTTGCAGAGAATCAGAGCCTTTTTGAGAATAGCCCGCAGCAATGAATCAAGCTCGATAAAAAAGCCTGTTTCATCAAGGGTGAGCAATTCCTGAATCTGACGCTTGAGAGTTTCATTCTCACGAATCAGAGATTCTTTGTTAAAACTGCCGCCAGATGGATTCATCCATGAAATGTCAAACATGATGCCGATTCTACCATGCCACCGGGATTATTACAATCATTCTTCTGCCACCACACGCCCCTCTATACGCAGCACAACCGGACCATTACGACTCAGACCGGCAATATGATCCTTCACCACATCGCGCTGCTGACGGCCAAACTTCAGGTTGCGGCCGTTTCTGAACGGCAGAAAGTTGTCGCCGCCGTCAGCAAGGAAATTATTGGTAATCACCGAATAATACTTTTCCGGGTCTATGGGCGTTTCGCCGGCTTTCGCAGAAATCAGCGCATAATCCGCCGGGCTCCGGTGTCTGAAAACATAACTGATACCGGAAACCTGAAGAACCCCACGTTGCCGGCTGGCAGCAATTTTAAGCAGCTCAAGAATATCGCTGCCCTTCAATTCCATCTGCACCATCTGGTTGTCGAAAGGCATGATGCCGAAAAGATCGCCAAGAGTGAAATCTCCGGCCTGAATATTGTTCTGAATACCACCACTGTTCTGAATTGCAATCTCACAACCAGATTCAGCACGCATGGCATCAGTAATCAGATTGCCGATAAAGCACTCGGAACTGTATGATTTGCCATAGTCCTCAGCGAAGCTGCCGATCATGCTGTCACGCAGATCCCGATTCTGCCGGGTCAATTGTTCAACCATGGCTTCAACGTCAGGATCGGCATTGATTTCGGCATGATCGACCGGAATTCTCCGGCCGGCGATTCTGACAATACTTACCGGCGGTGGCGTAATCTCAAGATCGAGAACGTCAATTTCCTTGGTCTGGTTGTAACCGCTGATTGTGGTCACGACAATTCCGTCTTTTCGCAGCGGTGATGGCGCTTCGATATCATAGTCGAGCATGACACAGATGTCTGGCGAAGCCGAAGCGATGGCTAGCCAGTCTTCAAGAGTGATCCGCTCACGGCTGTATTGAGTCAGCAGCACAACAAGATCGACCCCTGAACGGCGCAGTGCTTCGACCCGCAGCCGCAGAGATTCATCAGGTCTGGCAAAGGCCAGCCCCTCGATATTGCTTCTTGCAGTTAAGTTAGGAGTTTCTGGCGAAGTAATCCCCATTACCCCGATCTTCAGACCCATACCCGGGTTCAGGATAAGCTCCGGCGAAATGTAACCCGGTGCCCGACCGCTCTCTGCTTCAGAGATATTCGAGCTGACCAGGGCAAATTGAGCTTCTTCAGCCAGTTCAGCCAGGCGCTTCTGGCCATAACTGAATTCAATATTACCGGGCAGCATCGCTTCTATGCCAAGCATATTGAGAATCTTAACGATCGACAGGCCGCGGGTAAAATAAGAATCAGCCGTGCCGGAGATTTCTGTTCCGAGTGAAAAAATATTGTAAGGTTCACCGGTGAAAGAAGCGACCGTTTCCTTGATGACGGTTGCCATGCCAGCCGCGCCACCCATACGCCTGCCCTTGTATGGCTCGAATTTAGCCTTGTATGGGTGCATTCGACCGCGACCGATACCTGTGAGAACGATATGGTACATCCGGTTGCGGCTCGGATAAGCCAGCCACAGAATTGTGACAATCAGCGAGATAACCGAAGCAACCAGAAAAATCTGCCCGAAACGTAATTTCATAGAATCTCCTGAGGATTCATTTTAGGGGCGGGCAGGCATAAAAGGCAACGTTTTTTTGCATGAAAAAAGGGCTGCCCCTGAGGGCAGCCCCGTTTTACTTCTTGAGCTGAAGCTTAGAAACCTTCGATTTCTTCGAGTCTCTTTTCAAAGACTGCTTTTTCAGACTGTTCAGCGACATGGCCGGCGCCGTATTTAACGCCTTCCTGAACTCTTCTGGTAACGTCTCTGATCAGCTTGCGGCTTTCAGGATCAAGATCTTTCATCTTGTAGGTGAAGTAGCTGAAATACTGACCGGGGTTACCTTTGTTCTGCTGCAGATCCCAGACAATTACCTTGACCAGGAGCTTGGCATTGGCTTCGCGACTTTCGTAGGTCGAATTCACGTTGCTCTGAACATCCATTGAGTAGCTCATACCAGGAGCAGCAGCCTTTTTGAAGGTGGTGATTTCACCAGACTGTCTGACGATATCGTTCATCAGCATGCCCATGGTTCTGAGAGAAATTTCGGCTTCTTCTTTCATCGGGGCACCCTGAGAGGCCTGACCAGCCTGACCGGCCTGACCGGCTTCTTCAGACTGTTCGGTCTGTGAGCCCTGACCAGCCTGACCAGCTTCATCGCCGGGCTGTTCAGTTTCAGGAGCGGGCTGTTCGGGGGCTGGCTGTTCAGGAGCCGGCTGTTCGTCGCCAGGCTGTTCAGCTTCGTCACCGGGCTGTTCGGTTTCGGGAGCGGGAATCGGAGCCGGATCATCGCCTTCGGGCAGTTCAGGCAGAACCGGATCTTCAGGAGCCGGAGCTGGTTCTTCGCTGCCGGGCATCGGAGCGGGTTCGTCATTGCCAGGAATCGGAGCGGGTTCGGAAGGAGTCTGACCAGCATCGCCACCGGGCACGCCAGGTTCATCACCTACCGGGGGAAGAGGATCTTCGGTCTGACCGGGGTTGTTGCCCTGACCAGGATTATTGCCCTGACCGGGGTGATTGTTGCCCGGTTTGCTTTCGAGTTTTCTCCAGTGACCTTTGATCCATTTGCCGTTCTTGTCATAATGGCCGACAACCCAGACGCGGTTCTTGCAGCCAAATACTTTCTTCTTCATCCAGACGCCACTGTCTTTTACAGCATTGTTGATCTTGGCGCCGGCGACTTTGATAGCCTTGCCGGTTTTGATGGCAGCATTTTTGATGGCCTGGCCGGTTTTTTTGGCGGCGGTCTTGATTGCTTTGCCAGTTTTCTGAGCAGCGGTCTTGATCGCCTTGGCGGCTTTCTGGGTGGCTTTTTTGATAGCCTTGCCCACTTTACAGAAGAAGCCTACCTTCTTTTTACCACCAGAAGACTGATCGTAGCCTTTTCCAGCGAAGACTTCTGCAGAAAACAACATGCAGAACACAGTTACAAGAGCTATTAATCTTGTCCAGGTCTTAGACATCTGTTCATGCCCTCCATCAAAATAAAATAATAATTACTCGTTGCCGTTTGTTTATGCAAAAGGTGTACCACGAGTAATTACTGCTCCAGATACAGCTTACCGTAACCAGATGCAAAATTCAAACAAATTTTCAGCAGCTGCTGCCAGAATTTAATCGTTCAATTCCTGCAACGCCTCGGCACGGCTGTCAAAACGGCCGGCATAAAGAAAAACACCGACCATCTCAAGAACCTTCGACGCCATTTCATTCATGCCACAAAAAGCCAGCTCGCCGGCGTGCTCGTCGACAATCTTCTCAGTAACAGTCAGAAGAACGGCAACAGCAGGGCTTTCGAGCATAGTCACCCCGGTAAAATCAAAAAGGTAATTGATCACGCCCTCTTCAAGACTTTTTTCCACTGCCGGAGTCAGCACCTGCGCCAGACCTGTGGTCAGAAACCCTGAGAAACTGACCACCTGAACACTGCCAGAACGGTTAAAATCCAATGTAAATCTCTGATTATTCAAGCTTCACCCTTAAAATTTAAAAATATTTTTCAGATTTTTGAGCTCTTTGCCCACGTCTTTAATCTTTTTCTCGATCTTTTTCTGAGGCGACTGGGGCTCCTGCGGCACAGGCTGCACAGTCTGGGAAGCGGCCTCCGGAGCCGGCGAACCTGCCGGGGTCTCTACTGCCGCTGACGCAACCGGCGCCGGATTACTACCTCCACCCTTGATGCCAAAAAGTTTGCCAAGAGCTTTTTCAGCCTCTTTCTGAACCGTTTCCTTTGCCCGTTTTTCAGCAACGTCTTTTAACATGCGATCAAGCGGCAGACCCACCGACGGCGACATGAAAGAGCCCTTCAAAGTGACCGGAATATCGAGATATTCTGAATTACCGACCAGCTGCTTCAGAACATTGCTCTGCTGACAGGCTGCACGCGTCAGCTGAATCTGAGCCTCGCCATCGAGAGTCGCATCAAGACCAACAGAACCCAGGAAAGTCACCTTGCCATCTTTTGATTTTCCCATCATGTTCTTTGCATTGATGCGGCCACCGGAAATCAGATATTCGCCGGCAGCATTGTCGATCGGCCCCGAAGCAAGCTGAGGCGCATTCAGCTGATCAGCTATCTGCCTGACAAAAGGAGGCGAATTGTAATGCCCCTTCTGCATCGCCAGGCTGGCATTGCCGTTCAGACTGACAAGACCGGTGGTATTGCCTTTCGCAGCAAAAGTACCATCGAGACCACCCCGGAGAATGTCTTTATATTTAGTATTCTCAGCCAGAAACTGTTCGGTCATCAGCTGATTGATTTTTGTGTCAAACTCAAAGGTAATTGGTTCCTTGTCGACAAATACCTTGCCGCTGGCATTAACCTTGCCACTGAAAAGCTCCATTGTAGCCGAACTGACTGTCAGAACACCGGCGTGGTAAACAGCCCGCGCCTGCAGAGCCTTGAATGGAAACTTGAAAAGATCACCCTTTTCACTGACCGGCGCCGCGAATAACCCGACCGGAACCGATGCCACGCCGTCAACCTTGATTTCGGCCACTGCGCCGGTAATCGAACCATTACCGGTGCCACTGCCTTCAACCTTATAACCCGTATCTTTCAGAAAGAAACCCGCGACGTCAGTTACATCGAGAGGATCGACCACGAATTTGAAATCAGTGATAAATCTGGCCCAGTTTTTCATCGCACCGGTGACAGTCGCTTTCGACTTGCCCCAGTCAGCTTTCAGCCCGGCGGTATTGAGACCATCGTTGTCAAACTTGAGTGGGCCATGAATATTTTCGATCGGCCGAAGCACAGCCGGATGATTGAAGCGACTGGCGCGCAGCTCAGCTTCGCCTTTGATAACCGGACCAGAAACCGGCCCGGTAAGCTGAATATTCAGATCGGCATTGCCGCTGAAGTCTATTTCTTTCGACATTTCCTGGAAGTTTGTCTGCAGAAAACTGCGGATAGCGCTGAGATCAGCACCCGTGATACTTGCCTTCGCATCGACCACCGGCTTTTTGAAATCTTTCAGACTGCCGCCGATACTGAGCTTACCACCAAGAAGATCGGCAGAAAGCTTGTCTAGAACGAGTTTATCAAGATCGGCGCTGGCAGCACCATTGAGATTATTAATCTTGAAACCGCGATTCGACAGATCGGCTGCCAGATTTTTGAATTCAAGACGTCCGCTGGGCTTGATGTTGGCAAGCGTACCCCCAACCTTCATATCAAGTGACAGGTCACCTTTGAACTGACCTTCTTTAACCGGAACATTGAACAGCACAGCGCCCAGACGCGAGAATTCTTCAACACTCAGATCGCCTTTGGCAGAAAGATCAAAGCCCATGTCAGCGGCATTCTTTATTGCACCATTAACATTTACAACCGCACCAACGCCCTTAATTTCAAGACTTTCAATCTTGATCTGGCCGGAAGATGGGCCGATCGAATCAAAATGAACCCGCAGTCTTTCAATAGTCGCCGCAGCAGAGGTTTTCTTTTCACTGACCTTAATCTGCTCAGAGTCAAGGGTTCCGTCAACTCTGATACTCTTTTTGGCGTCATAGGAAATTTTACCCTTGAAGGCAGCTTTGCCGCCAGGAACTATGCGGCGTGATTCTTCACTCAGATGCGTCGAAACAAGCTTCCAGATTTTATCAAGATTGATTTCGGCTTCAAGTTCACCGTTGAAAGCCACCGGGTCCATTGAAACGTTGCCGGTCGGCATTTTAACGAGGTTATCAGACATCTTTGCCTCAAAACCGCTCAGGCTCAGCTTACCTTCCTTGTAGGCAAGCTGCCCTCTCCCGATATGCACTTTTTCAGGCAGTGCCTTGAGTGACATTTCAATCTGATCCGGTTTTGCAGAAACCGAGAGATCAGACACCCTGCCGTCGGCAATCACTAAATCGACACTGGCAGACAAATGACCACCCGACAGCGTCAGACCATGTTCGGCCGGAACAAATCCTTTGACGACCGGCCAGAACTGATCGACCGGAACCGGTGAAAGTTTGATACTGGCGCTGCCGGCAGCTGGAGAAATACTGCTGAAACTGCACTTCGCTTCGGCACTCAGCCCTGGGTCTATCTTCAGAGAGCACGATTCCACATCGATGGCGCCTTCGGCCAGCTGATATTTCAGATGCGCCTTGATCTCAGCGCTTTTAAAACCCTGCGCATGCTTTTTGAAAGAATCGGGGACAATCTTTTTGAGTTCTTCAATATTTTCTGTCTGAACATTGACATCGGCCACGACATTTGATGGCCAGTAAAGCTTGCCTTCTACTGAAGCCCTGGCTTTTCCGATCAGCACAGCATCGACGTTGAAGGGTATCGAAGTCGAAAGCAGCGAACGGCTCAGAGCGGCAGAATTCAGCTGCACCTCATGCGTCTGACCAGAGTTACCGTCTTTTACGCTGAAACGCAGATCGGTAAAGTCGATGGCATGAAATGGAAATTTAACCGAGCTCAGATCCAGTGCTGATTTCCTGGAGCCGCTGTCATCTGTTGAAACTTTTTTACCGGCTTTCAGCTCCAGAAAAGTCGAAGATGAAGCAATCGAAAGGCTTTCAATAGCTAACTCGCCAGCAAATGCTGCCCACAGATCCGGTCTGATTTTAATTCTGTCGATATGGGCATCAAGTTTGAGATCAGCCGAATCAGTTGCAACTCTGACATTGTTGATCTCAAGACCAGGAAAAACAACTGCCAGTTTTTCAAACTGCACGTCCATGCTGATTGCCTGGCTGACTTTTTCCATCACCATTTTTTCAAGCTGACTGTCAGTCGTCAGGCGATGATAAACATAGAAAATGGCGATACCGGCAGTGACCGCCAGCAAAACACAAGTTACCAGCAGAACCTTGAAATAGAAAAACAGACCTCGTGCCGGTCTGGCGGGTTTGACTTCGTCTTCGTTCATATTTGCCTCCGAATTCGTCAAACTGTGAACCGGTTCAGCGCCCAAACTTCTCCCACGCCTGCGCCGGAGCATAATTTTTCTTCACTCTATCACAACCCCGAACAAATTTGAACCACCTGCAAACTGAGCACGGCAAACCTAAGATTGTCTCAGACTTCGAAACCTGCTTCCGTCTGCCGATAGATCACCTGAATATAGATTTTTGCGGAGGCAGAATGCGGTCGAGAAAAATCAGACCTGGTTGCCGAAGACCTGGCAGCCTGCTTTATTCGTTAATTCTTCTTTCAATAATGGTATTGTTCAACGGCTGCACCGGCAAAGGTGATCTGCGCTTCAATCCCCCGGCTGACGGCAGTGAATTTGACATCTCAGGGAAACTCTCGCTCTCAGAAATCGTCGAGACCGATCTGGCCGGCTCTATACGCCCGGTTCTCGGAACCGTCAGTGACTTCACAAAATTCAAAGTCAGCTGCGGAGGCGTTACCGCTTCGGTTTCAAAAGAAGGCAGTTTCAGCCTGAAAGATGTTCCATTTTCGCAGACGATGATTATCCGGGCAGAAGCCAACAAACTGGCGCTGATGCGGCGCGTTACCGAAGATGAGCTGTTTTATTCAGACCTGAGCAAGCTCGAAATCAATCTACAGACCACGGCCGAAGCACTTATCTATCAGCAGGGTGAATTGCTCAAAAAAAATCTCACCCCGGCTGATATCAGGGCAAGAGAATACGTCGACCAGGTTACAGCGGTTGTTACCGCCATCAAACTGATGATGCAGCTGCCAAAAACCGCCGTCACCAAAACCGTTCTCGATCTGCCGGCAGTCACCAGTCCGGCCAAAACTGCAGCTGCGAACATTCTCGAACGAGAACTGACCCTTAAAGACGCGAACAGCATTCTTCGCCATATTTTAACCCGTAAAGACCTCGAAATGCTCAAGGTCTACATCTCGCCATCATTCGGCAACGACTGGGATTCAACATCGACCTGGAATGACGCCATTGCGCATTTTGAAGAACTTTTTGCCGGCTTCAATTTCGAAGACCTCAGCTGGCGCGTGGTTGACACCGAATTTTTACCAGACAGCAAAGCCCGCATCAGAACCGAAGTGAAATTCAAGCTGAGAAACTTGGCTTCTGAACAGATCGTGCGGGAAAAAACCTACGTATTCGATGCAATCTGGCGAAAAGAAGGAACTTTCTGGAAAGTATTCAGAAACATGCCCTACCGCGACACCCACCCGACCCAGATTGGTGCCGATGCCAGATGGGGTGAAATCTCAGCCGCCCACCATGAACTTCAGGCAGCTTTGGCTGTCGAAAAGCTTGACGTCTTCGCCAGTCGGATTTCGCAGACCTTTGGCAACGACTTTGATGTGACCAGCACCAGAAATGATCTTCTCGTCACGGCACAGAGCCGCTTCAACGCCATGGACGTAAAAATTGCCGATTACAGTATCGATTCGATCGAATTCAACGGTCTCGACAAAGCCCAGGTTCATTGCCAGGCCAATGTAAGGGTAATCAGCCTGATACCAGGCGTCGACATTGATTCTGGGCCGGTTAAGGCTGTTGTCGAATGGCGAAAAGAAGACGGCGTCTGGAAAATTGCCCGCAATCTGCCTTATCGTTTCAGTCACCCGACGAAATAAGCCAGTAAAGCGAAAACAAAAACCCGGCAGCTATGCATTACAGCTGCCGGGTTCTGTTCTAAAAGCTTATTTCTTTTCGAGAGTCTTCAGGCGATTGGCGACATCCGTATTTCCGGGCGCCATTTCCTTAGCCTTTTTGAGCAGCAAAATAGCCTTCTGAGCATCTTTTGGTGCTTTATAGGTGTCTGCAAGTCTAAGCAGTACCTGAACATGTTCAGGTGCGTAAGTCGAGAGAATTCTGGCATTTTTCAGAACGTCGCGGGCAGTTTTAAGATTCATAGAAGTCACCAGACCCGGGTCAATGCCCCTGATAAACTGAATTTCCTCGTCGGCGTCGTTTTCATCAGCGTCGAATTCTTTTGACACAATCAGGCAGGCCAGGGCTTTCTGCAGTTCACGTCTTTCAACCAGCACAAATGCAAGGCCGCGCAGAGCTGCGGCAAAATCTTCGGGATTGTCAGCAAGTTCCAGGGCCTTTTCGTAGGCTACCTGTGCCGAAACGATGTCGGCACCACTGTTCTTGCGCAGAAACATGAAGCCGCGTTCGGCAAAAAACGCCGAGCGTACCGGGTTCCAGAAAATGGCCTTCTGCAGGTTGGCAAGGGCTTCTTCATGCTTCCCTTCCTGGAAATCGAGAATGGCAAGGAAGTAATAGCCATCGGAAATTGGCTGTTCAACCCAGTCAATTTCTCTTTTGCTGCCGCCGCGCTGTTCTAAAAGCCTGAAAAGCTCCATTTCCATTGCTGAATGAAAGCTTTTGAAAGCTTTCTGATCAGTATCCTGGAATTTCTCATTCCCAAAAACCATCTCATTGGCGATATCACGGGCTTCCTTGAGATTGCCGGTCTTCATTCTTTCCATGAACACCAGCATCATCTGGTTGGTGAGAACCACCGGATCGGCCTTCACAGTCTGAGAAGCAACCTTGACTTCAACCATGCGATCGGTAATCCCGTCCGTAGCGGCATTAGCGGTGGCAGGTTTTGCGGCCGGGGCCGGCTTACCAGAAGATTGCTGGGCAGAGAGTTGGCTGGTGAGCATTGCTGCAGCCAGAAGACCTATTGGCAGATATTTTTTCAACATTTGTCAGCTTCCTTATAAAAGTTACAATTGGCAAGGCGCAATATACCGCTTAAGCTTAAGATTTGCAACCACCTGCCTGCTGCCGGAAAATTATCGGCAAGGCGCCGAAAATGGTCAATTTTCCCTCGCACTGTCTGCAGAAGGACTATGTACAGGCATTCCCGATAATGGCATAATTTTTGCTTAAAGCAGGGTTCCGTTCTCACTTTTTGTAAAGAAGGTGGCCCATGTTGCGAAAAATAGTTCTGATTGTAATGTTCACTCTCGCATCTCTTAACCTTCACGCCTTTGACGGTGCCAATTTCAACAGCGCCCTCAAGGATTTTTCAGAAGGCATTTCCCAGACAGCTTATGCGATCAGTGAAAAAGCCGACAGCGCTGAGCGCGAAGCTTTTTCAGCCGCAGCTGACCGTGCTGACCGCTCTGAAAAAAGAATCAGAGATATCCTGAGTTCAATCAACACCACTGAAGATTTTGCCGCCGCTGAAAAAGAACTCGCAACCTTCGCCGCCAGCAGCGATCTCGGTGCCCACACCGTCGCTCTTGTTGAAAAAATGCTTAAAGAACGCGCCACATTCGTCACCAGCACAGCCATGGCTGCCAGCAACGTCGCTCTCAGCAACAATGGCCGCGCTGCCGAAGCACCGCAGCAACTTCTCAACCGCCGCCAGCGCCGCATGGTAATGATCGATGTGCCGGTTGTCGAAGCTGTTATCTCGCTTGAAGATACTAAAAACAACCGCCGCCTCGACAATCTGAAAGATATCTTTAAACGCCACAACTGCCGTGTAATCGCTGATAACACCACCGATGGCGGTGACAAACTCGTACACGGTTTCTATTTTTCCGGCAAAAAATACGTCGTCGACGCGCTTCTCGGCCACTTCGGCGGCGATGTCGTACAGAGCGACCTCAAGGCCATCGTCAGAATCACCAGTGGCGGTTTCTGGTCAGGCAAGAAAAGTCTTGATTTCGTTATCACTCCCAAGGCTGGCAGCAGCGTTATGGGCGAACTTTCCTGGTATAAATCAGTGGTCGAAAAAGATCCGGCCAGATACCTCGCCGAAAACAACTATGGCGAACTGGCAACCCTCGGCTCGATCGAAACCGTTGCCGGCGAAAAGAAAGTTCTGCTGAAGAACACCGTCGCCGAAATGTGGGTCATGTCGAAAAACGGCAGCATCCGCAACGCTTTCTATTCCAGCAGATCTGAACTCGGCGACATCTACGTCAACGCCCGCTGATTGCAATAATGGGAGAAACAAAAATGAATTTCAATAAAACCAGAATTCTGACAGGTGTTTTTGCTGCCGGCATCGTTTTAAGTTCTTTTGTTGCCCAGGCTGCCGAAGAAAAAGATATCGCCGACCTTGAAAAGCAGCTGATTCAGGTTGAATCGCAGTTGCTCGAACCCGAGCTGCGCCTCGACAAACTGCAGCAGGACCGCTCGAAATACGACGGTGCCAGCGGCTGGTTTCAGGGCGGCAAAAAGAAAGCCCTCGATGCAGAAATCGAAAAGACCCAGGGTCTTGTCAACCAGCAGTATTCACAGATGAAAACCGTTGCCGACCAGGTTCAGAAAATGGTCTTCTCAGTCGCCCAGACCTTCGAAAAGAATGGCCAGTATAGCAAGGCGATCGAATACTACCTTAAAATCGAGAACCGCACCGATTCAGTCAGAGAACGCGTTGCTGCCTGCTACAAAGCCGGCGCTGATTACGGCCAGGCCATCAAGTGGCTGCTCGAAATGCAGAGAACCGATAATGTTCTGCTTGAAGTCGTCGATTGCTGCAAGCTCGACAACAGCATGAAAGAAGCCGTCTACTGGCTGTTCGAAATCCTCAAACCCTGGTCTGGCAACAGTGCAGAACTCGCTGCCCTCGACCTGATTGAAAAATACGACTATCCACAGCGCAAAAACGATTACCCCGATTTTTTCCGCCGGCTGTCAGATGTTTATATCGCAAAAGCGGTTAACGCATACGAAAGCAATTTCCTGCAGGCAACCCGCGATTATCGCAAAGCAGTTGAACTTCTTGCCACTGACATGAACGAAACCCCATCAATGGTCAGCTTTGCCATTCTCGACCGCCATCAGAACGACTACCGCGCTGCCCTCGAAATTCTCGATCGGCAGAAGGAAGCTGCCGAGCGCAACTTTGAAGACAAAGTCAGACGCGCCCGCAGCGAAATTGACGATGCCGAAGACCGCCTGCGCCGCGCCAGATACGATGCCGACCGTGATTACGAAAATCGCCTGAGCAACGCCGAACATACCGTTAAACGCGCCACCGAGCGCCTCAATGAGCTCAAAGCCAGCACCACCGCAACTCCAGATGAAATCAGCCGCGCGCAGCAGAACCTCGACAGCGCTACCCGCGACCTCGATTACATCAGAAGAAACCGTGAATCAATCGTTCGCGACTACCTGCGCCCCTATCACCGCGCTGTCGAAGAAGCCCGCGATACCTACGACAAATTGCTGGCCAATCGCACCAGAATCATCGAAGAATACATCGCACCCTATAAACGCCAGGTCGCTGAAGCCAAAAAAGCCTACGACCTCATCAAGTCGCTGCACGACGCCAACTTCAAGTAAGTCCTCGAAAAAAATGGCCGCCTCACAATGAGGCGGCCATTTTTTATACCGGCAGTGTTTACTGCGCCTGGTCACACAAGGCAAATTCTCTGATCACTTCGTATTTCGGGCTTTCTTCGTTAAGAATGCTTTTTATCAGGCAGAAGCAATTTACTTTCCAGCTGCCGGTAAACTTGTGCAGAACTTTACGGACCCAGCCACCGCGACAGCGGGCCAGAGTCAGATGCGCCCTGAATTTTTTCTGATCGGCAAGACTGCCAAGACGGCTGCGCAAAAATTCTGCCAGGGAGGCAAGTTTTGCAGCGCCATCGACCGTAGCATACAAGACGCTCGGTTCACCAGCTTCAGGAAAATATGCGACATCGGAAATGCTTACTTCAAACGGAGAATTGGCTGAAGCTGCAGCATCCCCAATACGGATCACCTCATCGAGCCGATCGGCAGGCACTTCACCCATGAAGGCGAGAGTTATGTGCATCCGCTCGGGTTTGACCGGACGCCAGGGCTTTTCAAGGGTAACCGCAAACCCGTCGAGATCCTGACGAATTTCTTCAGGAACAGCGAGGGCAAAAAACAGACGCAAAGAAAGCTCCATTCTTCACTTCGACTCTTTCATCGCATTCAAAAAGCTCTGAAAAACCGTGCGACAGACACGCTTGCGAATCATTGCCCGGTCACCCGGCCAATCGACAAAAGCAGCATTTTCACCATTTGGCCCGGAGACGGCAACCCATGCGGTACCCGGACTTTTACCTTCAAGTGGCGCCGGCCCTGCAACCCCGGTTGTCGCCAGACCCCAGTCAGTGTGAAACATTTTTCTGGCAGCAACAGCCATCGCAACGGCAACCTCGGCAGACACAACCCCGTGCTGTCTGATTAAAGCGGCATCAACACCGGCGCGAATTTTTACGTCGTTGGCATAAGCAGTTAAAGACCCTCTGAAACAGCTGCTTATCCCTGGGCAATCAGTGATCTCTGCAGCAAGAACACCGCCAGAAACAGACTCCATACAGGAAAAGGTCTGCCCACGACTGTCAAGGATCTTTTTGACAGCCGAAACAACAGTTTCATCATCACAACCAAAAATCCACGGCGCAAGAATCAATTCTATTTCACGAATAACAGGCCCGGCCACAGCCATGGCCTGATCTGCACTCTCGCCAGCAGCGGCGATGCGCACATCAACACCGCTGTTTCGAGCATAAGTGCCGATTCCGGGAGAATCAAGACGTGTAAACTCCTTGATTCTTTCTGCAAGATCTGATTCGCCAATTCCGATCGTATGCAGAGTGCGGTGGTAGAGCACCCTGCCCGAAGACGGCAGCAATTTTTCGACCTGCTCGCACCACATGCGCGTAAGCTCATTCGGCGGGCCCGGCAGCGCCACAATGACTTTACCGCCCTTGTTAACATACCAGCCTGGAGCTGTACCAACCGGGTTGGCCAATGCACCGGCGCTTTTGACCAGCCAGGCCTGCTTTTTATTGCCTTCAGGCATCGGGCGCTTTCTGGCGGCAAACTTCGCCTCAAGATCTTTCAACAGAGCGTCATCAATATATGGCTCTTCATTCACCGCTGCAGCAATTGCCTCTCTGGTCAGATCATCGTCGGTCGGACCGAGGCCGCCACACAAAATCAGCAGATCAGAGCGCCCCAACGCTTCTTTAACAGCCGCAACAAGACGTTCAAGATTGTCGCCGAGCGTCTGACGACGATAAACAAATATCCCGAGGTCGCGCAGCCTTTCACCAAGAAATGCGGCATTGGTGTCGATAATTTCACCAAGCAGCAGTTCAGTTCCAACACTGATCATTTCAGCAATTAGTGGTTTTTTCATCAGCCCCCCTGACAGTTACGGTTGCTATTCCAGCTTTTTCTCAGGCTGGGGTATAGAATTCTGCGCCAGTTTTCTTTCAAGTTCAGCCCGGTCACGGGTTTTACTCATCGCTTCTTCCTGAGAGATCACACCATTCTTTACCAGCTGGCAGAGGTCGTCATTGAGCAGCCGGTTTCCTTTCGACTGGGCTGTCTGCATAGCGTTCGGCAGCATATACGACTTGCCGGTACGAATCAGATTGGCCATTGCCGGGTCAACGATCATTATCTCGAAGGCCGGCACGCACCCTCTGGTAATTTTGCGGCAAAGAGTCTGACAGACTACCCCCAGCAGACTGTCAGCCAGGAACATGCGAATCTGATTCTGCGATTCGGCCGGAAAATTATCAACCACCCGATCGATGGTGCTGGCTGCGGTAGCCGTATGCACTGTGGCAAAAACCAGATGCCCGGTATTAGCGGTTTCAAGAGCCATCGCCATGGTTTCGTTATCTCTGATTTCGCCAACCATTACCACATCGGGATTTTCACGCAGGCCGGCCCGCAACGCCTTGGCAAAACTGCGGGTGTGCACACCAACCTCACGCTGGTTCACAAGAGCCTTCTGACTGCCATGCACAAATTCAATCGGGTCTTCGATTGTCAGAATATGGCATTTACGGTGGCGGTTTATCCAGTCGATCATGGCCGACATGGTTGTCGACTTGCCGCTGCCGGTTGGACCGGCTACCAGAACCAGACCCTTTGGCTGCGTACAGAAGCTCGTCAAAATTTCGGGCAGCCCCAGTGCTTCCAGTGAAGAAATTTCGCCGGGAATATATCTGAAAACTGCACTGATGCCGTTGTGGTCGCGCAGAAGATTAACTCTGAACCTGAAACCCTCGCTGGTTGAATAAGCAAAGTCTTCATCGCAGCTCTCGACAAAAGCATCGAGAACCTCGTTGCGCGCCAGAGGCCGCAACATTTCAAGAACTTCGTCGGGGCCTGACTTACGCGTTCCGGGGACTTCGACGATTTCGCCGTCAATACGCCAGCGCGGCATCTGACCAGCCGACAGATAAAGGTCAGAACCCTTTTCGGTCACCAGACGACTCAGAACTTCATCGATAAAACAAAGATCTTCAGGTCTGACCATCTCTTCAGCCGGCTGCTGAGCTGAAGATTGCCGATCAGCAGAGCCTCCTTCCAGGTTTTTCTGGAAAAGGCCGGCAAAGAATTCCGGGTCAAAATAGATTGGTCTGATGTCAAAATCTTCGGGCAGAATCTGGTCTATGGCTTCAAGCTGTTCACGATCAACCGGATCGCAGTGCGCTATCAGCAGATAACTGGCAAGCTTTTTAACAGGCAGAATACGGTGTTTTTTGAGAAAACCTTCAGGAAAAAGTTTGAGCAGAGAGCCGTCAATATCAGGAATACTGCCTCTGTTCTCAATAAAAACCGGGTAAGTCTGTGAAGTGAGAATTTTCTTGCTTATCGAAGGAATCAGCGGAATATAGACCCCTGGAATTGCCAGGATCTGCTCGTGAAAAACTTTTGCAGAAAACGGAATAACCGCAAGATGACCACGTGCAAAACACGAATAAGAATGCGGTTCGTTCTGAATCATGGCCATCTCGCCGACCATCTGACCGCGAATCAGCCTGACTATTTCCATGCCGTCGTTACGGTCATCGAGAACGACAGAAATCTCGCCTTTGACAATAACGAAAAAGAAATCAGGCGATGCACCTGCATTCAAAACCTTCTCACCGTCTTCGAAAGTCAGAACTTCACCGGCCAGCTCGACAAGCTCATTGAGCTTGTCTTCGCCAAGAAACACAAACATGCCGGCCAGGCCAAGCTTCTTGCAGGAAAGCGCCTTAAGCTCATTATCAATTTCGAACTTTTTCATCAGACACTCTTCAATCTAACGCTGTTGGACTTCTGTTCTCCGATAACAGTCTAACGTATAAAGGCTGTGTTTCAAAGAAAATTTACCGTCGCATTTTTCTAAAATAAAAAGGGCGCCACCGGGGCGCCCTTTTGTTCTGTCTTTAATTCAGCGAAAAATCTGCGAAGGATCGGCAAAAAAGTTCTCGGCAGTGACCGGCGGGAATTCTTTCCCGATAAGGCCTTTGCCCTGCAGATACTTTGGCACCATGGTCGGCATGGTGGCTCTGACGTTGTAAATCATACTCGGGATGGTCCAGAAGCGCAGTTTTTTGTCGCTGAACTTGTTCATGAGCACAAGCAGATTGTTGGTGCAGTTGTTGCGTGTAGTGTGATAAAACTCGCCGGAGCGGTTGACACCAGCCTGCATGACCGACTCAAGCAGCAGTTTCTGGCTCTGCGCGGCAGAAAATCTGATTGGGTAGGCAACAAGCTTTTTGGTATCGAAATGGCAGGTCTCGGCGGCGTAGTCTTCCCAGCTGGTGAGCAGCCAGATGACGCCGAAAGTCTTTTTCAGACCTTCTTTAAGTGAGTAATTCTGGTCTTTGCGCTGATAAGCCTCTATGCTCAGCACCAGCCCTTTTGATTCGTTACCGTTCTCGTCGACCATACCGCCCTTTTTAAAAGTGAAAAGCAGCAGACAATGTGCTGCAAGCCATTCTGGCGGAAACGGCTTCTTGATAAAATATGAGCCATCGATAAGTTCAGGCCTGATTTTTACAGTGCGCCAGGCAAATTCAGTTTCGCCAGCCGCATTTTTATCTTTCAGACGACTCCAGCGAACATTTTTAACAACTGTTTCTTTTTCAGAGAGTTTGATTACCTGAGCCGGCTTCTGATAGTTCTTGTATGGAAGCGGATCTTTGATTTCGATGCGTTTTTCGAAAGGGCGAACCGCCTTGACCGAAAGCTTCGCCAGCTGAATTGCATCTTTGGCAACGCCATCGATCTGAACCAGCTGCCCGTCATATTTTTTCGCTTCACCGGCAGAAATATCGAGGGTAAAAACCCGACAGTCATCAGTTGTGAAAACTACTGAATCGTCGCGGACATCGAGCATACCGTTAAGTCGATAGAACGAGCCTGCCCAGGCCGGCATTGTTGCAACGGCCAGAACAACAGCCAACAGAGCCTGCAGAATTCTTTTATTCATTTATGTACCCCATCTTCGTGCGGATTGGTTTAATTATAACGTCACATCTCAAACCCCGCAATCCCTCGCCGCCAGTTCTCAGAGAAATCGCACTAAAATGCCCGGATCCCTCATCAGAACCAATCCTTTGTCACACTTGAATAAATAGTATGATGTTTTCTTTACGTCATACCCGCGCTTTTACCCGGAGGGGGAAAGCGGGTGTACAGAAGATTAATAAGATTGCCCCGGGTCAGCAATTGTATGCTGGAAAATTTCAGGGCGGTCTGTTATATTTCTGCTGCCGCATTGGCGCGGGAGACAATAAATGTCGGGCATACTGATAATAAGACTCAAGGGGCTTGGTGACATAGTTCACCTGATACCGGTTTTGCGCATGCTGCGGCAGCAGCGCCCGGATGAAACAATCGGCCTTCTCTGCCAGAAACCTTTTGGGCAGATTGTTCCGCCCGAACTCAAAATCAGAATTTTTGAACTGCCAAACCACGCCGGTCTTACCGAAACTTTCAGACTGATCCGCGATCTGCGCCGTTGCCGATTTGAAAAGCTTTTTGATCTTTTCGCCAACCCCAGAACTGCTGTTATCAGCCTTTTAAGTGGCATAAGCGAGCGTTACGGCTTCGACTACAGAATTCGCCGCCACGCCTACACAAAAACCTTCTCACCCGCCAATCCGAACCGCCATCTGATGTATCTTTTCGGCGAATTTTTCGCTCATTTCGGCATCAACGGCGAACTGCAATTCCCGAATCTGGTGTGGCCCGAAAAGGTCAAAGTAAACGCGCGCAATGCCATCAGCAATGATTTCAACGGGCAGCGGCCGCTGCTGGGGATCAACCCGCATACCACTTACATGTCAAAAGCCTGGCCCGAAGAATACTGGATCGAGCTTATCAGGCTCTGGTTCGAAAAGACTGGTCAGAGGGTTCTGGTCACCTGGGGCCCCGGCGAGAGAGAAGCAGCAGAACGCATAGTGAAAGAAGCCGGCAGTGATAAGGCGTATGCGCATGCGCCTGTGCGCATCGATGAATTCGCGGCCCTGCTTGCCGACCTTGACCTTTTTGTAACCTCAGACACCGGCCCGATGAATATTGCCTGGGCGGTCAACACGCCTGTGGTTGCGCTTTTCGGCCCAACCACCCGCGAAGCGGTCATGCCCCGTGGCGACATACATCTTTCACTCTTCAATGCAGAACTGCAGTGCCTGCAGTGCCATCTCGAAGTCTGTTCGCACAAAACCTGCATGTGGTCAATAAAACCACAGATGGTTCTCGATAAAATTCTTGCCAGATACGACCTCAACCACACCAGGAAGCCAGATGCAAAAAGCCATATTTCTTGACCGAGATGGTACTTTGAACCCAGACCCAGGGTATATCTCAAACCCCGATGATTTCAATCTGTATGAGGGTGTTGCCGAAGCATTGCATCGACTGCAGCAGGCCGGTTATCTTCTGATTCTTATCACCAACCAGTCGGGAATTGCCCGCGGTCTGATCACGCCCGAGCAGCTCGATGCCATTCACGCAAAGATGCAGAAGCAGCTGGCCAGAGCCGGCGCCAGAATCGATGCAATCTATCATTGCCCGCATCATCCTGACTTTCCATATAAAGACGGCCTGTCGGAATGTGATTGCCGAAAACCCCGGCCTGGAATGGTCGTTCGCGCTATCAAAGAGCATGATATCGACCCGGCAGCCTCATATGTTATAGGTGACCGCAGCTCTGACATAAAAATCGGCCTTAAAACAGGCATTACACCGATATTGATCGGCACACAACCAGTGACTGGCCTCGAGCAGGTCGTGACTTTCAGCAGTCTAAGCGCCGCCGCAGACTGGATACTGAACCGCTAATTTATCGTTGACTTTTACCGCCGCGCCTTTATAATGGGCGCACCATTCAATTAAGGTAAGCGATCTTGAACTCAGCGGAATCGGGCGAAGAACAAAGGCATAATTCAGACGAAGGCAGTGAAACAAAGGTCACACTGGTATCACTCGCCTACTTTTTTTTCGTAATCTGCTCCTATTATGTCATCAAGCCGATTCGCGAAAGCCTGGCCCTGGAACTGGGTGCCGAGAACATTCCGCTTCTCAACATAACCTCGATGGCCAGCCTTGTGGTTGTCAACGCTGCTTACAGCCTGATCGTCGGGCATTTCAAGCGTGACATTTTCATTCCGTTCATCACCAGGTTTTTCGCCGTCAGCCTGCTGGGTTTCTGGGTGATTTTCTCCTTTCTGCTACCTATTCCAGGCTCTGAGCCGGCAAACCTTGCCGGCACGCCGGCCAGCATTGCTGCTGAAGCTCAGATCGAAAAAACGGCAACAACGGCAGAAATGCCCGCAAACCCGGGCGAGGCCGAGAAACCCCGAAACGCCCTTCCCGGTATTGCTGAAAAAAAAGCCGAAAACCAGACACCATCAGAATTAAAACCAGTTCAGGTTAAACGCAGGGATCTGACGCTTTTCAAGGTTCTTGCCATTGGCATTTATTATCTCTGGGTCAATATGTTTTCGCTGATGGCCGTAAGCATGTTCTGGTCGTTCATGAACGATGTTTTTTCGCTCGAACAGAGCAAGAGACTTTACGCGATAATCGGCTACGGTGGCCTGATCGGCGGACTGGCCGGCAGTGCGCTAACGTCGCTGCTGGTAAAATATACCGGCACGCCAAACCTCTTCATTCTCGCGATCGTTCTGCTCTACCCATCTATCTGGTGCATGCAGTATATTCATCGCAATCATTACCGGCCAGAAGGTATCCCTGAGGCCGAAAACCGGCCGGCCGTGCCAGCACACCCGCCACGCCCATGGGATGGCTTCATCGCCGTCAGCCGCAATCTGATACTGATTCTGATGGCCCTGGAAATGTTTTTCTACACTTTTTCGACGACCCTTTTTTCTCAGCAGTTCAACCATCTGCTGCAGACTGAACTGGCTGGTATAAACGAAAGAACCGCATTTGTGGCGGGTATTTATGGCTATATCAATATTGTTTCACTGCTGACGCAGTTTTTGGTAACCAGACTGACCATGATGCTGAGAAACCCGGTCTATGGGCTTCTGATGCTGAATCTGATCCAGGTCATCGGCACTGCACTGATGCTGCGCAGCCCGAGCCTGAAAATCATCAGCTGGACAATAATCAGTCGTTATGCCCTGAACTACTCGACCGGCAGAGTTTTGCGTGAACTGATCTATATTCCGCTCGACCGCGAGGCTAAATACCAGGGCAAAGGCTTTATCGACACAGTGGTATTCAGATTTGGCGACGGACTCTCTTCGGCTGTAATCTACGGCGGCCTGGCCTTTTTCTCTTACGGGGTATGGATAGATTATTCGATTCTGATAGTCATGGCTCTGCAATTTTATGTTATAATCAAAGCCTCGGGTCTCTATGCCGAGCGATTGCGGCAGACCCGCACCGGTGAAGTGCTACCTGGTGTAAACGAGGCTCAATGACCGATAAAATTTTCCGGAGGAAATAATGAGCGTTAAAATGATCGTTGTTGGTTCTATCGCCTATGATTCACTGCAGACCCCCAAAGGCAAACGCGAAAGAGCTCTTGGCGGCTCAGCCATCTACTTTTCAACCGTTGCCAGCTATTTTACCAAAGTCGGTCTGGTGGGCGTCGCCGGCAAGGATTTTGAAGACTCACATGTCAGCTTTCTCAAAGATCACGGCGTCGACCTCGCCGGCTTCGACCGCAAAAAAGACGGCGAAACCTTTCACTGGGCCGGCAGCTATGGTGAAGACTTCGGTGACGCCACTACCCACGACACCCGTCTGAATGTTTTTGAATCTTTCGATCCGCAGCTGCCCGAAGAATACCGCAATGCCGAACTGGTTTTTCTTGGCAACATCCACCCCGCCCTGCAGCTGAAGGTCATCGAAAAGGTTAACAAGCCCAAAATCATCGCACTCGACACGATGAACCTCTGGATCAACACCACGCCCGATCTGCTGAAGCAGGCGATCAAAAAAATCGATATTCTGTTCATCAACTTCCAGGAAGCCCTGATGCTGGCTGGCGAGAAAAAATTCGCCCCGGCAGTGGCAAAGCTCCTGACCATGGGCCCCAAGCGCATCATCGTTAAGCTTGGCGAACTCGGCGCCATGACTGCCACCAAAGACAGCCGTTTCTTCACTCCGGCTTTCCCATGCCTCGACATCACCGACCCGACCGGGGCCGGCGACTCATTTGCCGGCGGCTTCATGGGCAGTCTGGCCCGCCATGGCAACTACACCGAAAATGGTTTCAGAACCAGTATGCTCTACGGCAGCGCCATGGGCTCGATCACAGTTGAAAACTTCAGCCTCGACTCTTACAAAAACCTCAAGTCTGAACTGATCGAAGAACGCTTCAAGGCACTCAAGTCAATGGTCACCGTCGAATAATTATTGGCCCGTCGGCCCATCTCAAAATACCACAGGGGTTCAGCATGCTGAACCCCTGCGTTTTTTTCTCCGGATTCGTAAGGGCTCAGCACGCTGAGCCCGGTCAGAAGAAGTAGGCTTCGTCGGGTTTCTGCAAACAGCGACATTTCTGGCCACGGCCGGTCGGTATCATGTTTACCAGCCTTATCAGAACCTTATGCAGCTGACCAACGCTCTGCTGAAACATTCGCACCACTTCTTTCGTGGTCACTTCAGGCACATTGCCGACCAGACCGGCATCATAATCGGTGATCATCGCTACGTTCACGATGCAGATGCCGAGTTCCTGAGCAAGTACAACCTCAGGATACTGAGTCATGTTGACTGTGTGCCAGCCCATCTGGGTAAACCATTTGCTTTCGGCCTTGCTTGAAAATCTTGGCCCGTTGATTACCACGATGGTTCCTTCGGTATGAACGGTGGCACCTTCAGCTTTCAACGCTGCAACTGCCAGTTCGCGCAACTCGGGGCAATATGGCTCGGCCGCAGAGATATGCATGACGTCGGGGCCATCGGCAAAAGTATCTTTACGACCGTTGGTCCGGTCGACAAACTGGTCACTGACCACAAAATGACCAGGTTGAATGTCAGGCTGCAGAGAGCCAACCGCACAGGGCGAAATGATGCGTGATACGCCGAGTTCCTTCATCGCCCAGAGATTGGCCCGATAGTTGATCTGGTGTGGCGGAATCGTATGCTGCCGACCATGCCGCGGCAGAAAGGCGACCTTTTTGTCACCGATCGTGCAGATATCAATAATGTCGCTTGGCGCACCGTATGGCGTGCTGATCTTCGCCTTTTCGATCTTGTCAGCGGCCAGTTCATACATGCCGCTGCCGCTGAAAATACCAATGTCGGCTCTGTGTTTGTTACGCATCATCTTTTCTCCTGCATTGAACTTAAAAAAAATGCTAACACAAACAGCACCGGATATTTCAAATGAATAAAAGCAATCCCACATTTATTGATGACTTTTGGGAGCGAGCATTCTTCGAGTCCCGTCTGATCAGACACCCGGTTTTTTTTCATTTATACAATTGAACAACACATATTGTGGATGAAAAAAATCGCCCCTCCGTTACGGAGAGGCGATTCTTGTTTTTTCAGACTTCGCAGTCTTCGAACTTAATTACCTGACACCTAGATGTTTGTGATACAATTCGCAACCAATTATCAAATTAATGATAATTAAACCGATCAGGCAATCTGACTCTCGACCTTGTAGAGAATCTGGTAAGGCTCTTTCTTCTCGACGCAGCGCTCATGTATTATCACTTTACTGATATTATTATCAGAAGGAATGTCATACATCAGATCGAGCATCAGATCTTCAATGATGCGACGCAGGCCGCGGGCGCCGGTATTCTGCTGAATGGCACTGCGGGCAATCGCCTGCAACGCTTTCGGCGTGACTTCGAGATCGACGCCTTCCATGCGCAGAAGTCGAGCATACTGCTTCACCAGTGCATCTTTGGGTTCTACGAGAATCTTCACCAGATCATCGACACCGAGATTGTTGAAGGTGGCAATTACCGGCACACGGCCGATAAATTCAGGAATCAGACCAAATCTCAGAAGATCTTCGGGCATGATATCCTTCAACAACTCGCCCACCCTGCGTTCGCTCTTAAGAACCGGCGTCGAGCCAAAACCCATGGTCTTGGTCGAAGAACGTGCTTCGATAAGCTTTTCGACGCCTTCGAAAGCACCACCGAGTAAAAAGAGAATATTCTTGGTATTGAGCTGAATATAATCCTGATGCGGGTGCTTGCGACCGCCCTGCGGC
>DAOQWI010000018.1:0-15813 GCA_035342015.1 Candidatus Ozemibacteraceae bacterium
GGTGATGAAAATGCCGGTAAAATGAGAGGTTATGTCGAGATCTTTGGTGGTGAAGGGTTTGTCTTCGCCACGCGCAAGATGGATCAGCCCTCTGAACCTGTCACTTATTATAATGGGCAGATGTAGAACATGTTTGAAATTTTTTGTGGGCCGGTTGCCGGGGTTGTGCGGATTGAAGAAAGAGGGTTTGTGAAAGTTCTCTCTGGTAAGAGGCGGGTCAGCGGGATAGTCGCTGAAAAGTTCAAATATGTTGGATGCAAGTTTTTCCTGAAATTCCTGTGAGATGCTTTCGCCGGGTTGTACAAAAAGGCGATAATTGTTATCGATGTCGTCAAAGAGCAGAATGCCGATCGTCGTAAAGTTGATCAATTCACGAAATCTGACAAACGCCTTCTGCAGAATGGTAACCGGATCAAGTGTCGAAGCAAGATCTTTGCTGATATCCAGAAAAACTTCGTTCTGGCGGGACTCGTCAATCAGCATCAGTCTGTCCTGTTCCATGCGCTGAAACATTTTGTTACGGGCAATTGCCATCGCCAGATTCTGCGAAATCAGGTAGAGAAAACGGTAATATCTGACTGCCTGCTGTGTGTCTTCTGCCACATGTCGGCGACTGACCAGGAGCAGATGCGATGGTTTACCTTCGACTACCAGTGGCAGACAGAAAAGTTCGCGCGCCCCATCTTCTTCTTCAAACGAAAGCGTGAGCGGGGCATCGGGCTCTTCAGTTTCGATACTGTTTATTGCTGGCTTCTGCAGCTGCATTCTCAGTCTGGCGGCAACCGAATCAACCATTTGCTGCAGTTTTGATGGCTCGAGGCGGTGTGCCGCAAGAATCTCGATAGTGCTTCCGTTGGCTGTGAAAATTGATTCGCTGAATTGTGGGTTCAGTTCTATCACTGCTGATCTTTCGAGGCCTATTTCGTCAGAAAGTTTGACCAGAAAATCGATCAGGCGACTGACAAAATCGCGGTTGCTGGCCAGAATACAGGAAATGGAGTAAAGGCTGGCAATCTCGCGACGGTTACTTTCTATGGTCTGCAGAAGATTTTCTTTTTCGATAAGGCCGGCAATAAGGGTGTCGACCGATTTCAGCTTAACCAGATCTTCTTCAGAAAAACCTTTTTGCTCCTGACTGCGATTGAGATTCATGACGCCGATCATTTTCTGGTGCAGTTTCAGTGGTGCCGAAAGAAAAGAGCCCGAATCATTTTTGCGGCTGAGCTTGATTGATTTATCTGCCCTGGTAAGGCTTTCGGACACAACCGGTCGGCCAGTGGTGAAAACCTGCCCTGCAATGCCCTGTTTCAAGGCTATTTTAGCCACAGGCCCTGTTCGTGTGTTTTTCTGCATTCCTGGATGGTGCGATGAAACATAGAGTTTCAGACAGTTTTCTTCCGGGTCGAAAACCATGATTGAGCCCGAACTCGCATTCATGAATACCACTGTTTCAGAGATGATGGCTTCAACCAGCAGGTGCAGATCTTCTGTTTCGGCAGCTTTTTCTGCCAGTCTGGCATGGAATTCAAGTGTTCTAAGCTGTTCCTGCTGCCTCATTTTGCAGATCCTTTATAATTAAGAGTAAAAACAGTCAAATCATCATGAGCTTCATTAGAACCACGCCAGTTCTCAATTGCGCTGATCATTGCTTCAACAAGCTGTTTTGCTGAACGGTCAGGGCTTGAGCCGAGCAGGTAACTGATGCGCTCGGTTCCGAACATTTCGCCCGAGGCAGAACGTTCTTCTGAGAGGCCGTCAGTGTACATAAAGAAGGCGTCGCCAGCTTCCATTTTGAATTTTGCCTTGTGATAGACACCTTTGATGCCACCAATACCAAGCGGGGGGCCACTTTTGCTTTCGATGAGGCGGCATTGAGCATTCAGCCTTGCCAGAAGTGGCCCATGCCCGGCCGATGACATTTCGCAGGCACCTGTCAGCGGGTCGATTGCCACAATCTGCATGGTGACAAAATGGTAAGAATCGAGCTGGCTGCACAGCTTGTCATTTGCCTTCTCAATAATCTGGACCGGGTCGGCGCAATCCTGCACCACAGACCAGATGATCATTCTGGTGACAGCCATGAGAATTGCGGCCGGCATGCCTTTGCCTGAAACGTCGCCAAGAACTGCCAGCAGCCTGCCGTCGTTGAGATTGAAGATGTCGAAAAAGTCGCCACCAATCTGTCTGGCCGGGATGCTCTGGCCGAATACTTCGAGATTTTCTGGCAGATCGGTAAAATTTTTCGGCATCAGCGACATCTGAATGTCTTTGGCGTCTTTCAGCTGCCTTTCAAGCAGGTCCTTTTCATGTTGCTCAGCGAGAAACCTGACGTTTTCAAGCGCGGTGACGACCAGATGGGCGATACCTTCGAGCAGCTGCTGATCCTGCATGGTGAAGGTCAGCCCGTTGGTTTTATTGTTAACGTTGATAACACCGATAACTTTTCGGCCCGGGGTACCCCGGCTGTTGATGAGAGGCACCGATAACAGTGACCGGTTGAGATAGTGTTCGAGCGAGCGCTTTTTGAAGACCCCTTCCGATTCGATGTTGTCGATGCGGTATGAACGGCCCTGGCGCGCGACATAGCCCGAGATCTCTTCGCCGATGGGTATTCTGGTTTTGTCGATAATGCCTGGCGGTAGGCCAAACCCCTTTTTAATGCGTAAGAACTCGCCGCTCTCGTCGAGTTCGAGAAATGATATGCGGTTTACCTTGAGAAGGCGGCGGATGATGATTATCATTTCATCGAGAAGGGCGTCAGTGTCAGAGAGCCTTGCCATAAGGCCTTCGAGCGCCTTGATGGTGTCGAGTTTCTCGGCATAATTGCAGGCAACCTGCAGCGATGCACTGATGCCGTTGAGAAGAATAGGCATCAGTTTTGTCAGATCTTCTTCGGTCAGGGGCTTGTTGACAGGTGAATCGAACAGAACCACTCCTCCGAGAGAGCGCAGTGGGATAAATTCTGAAGTAATCGATGTTGCCTGAGGGGTAGTGGCAAGCGGCAAAACGTATCTGATGGGAAGATCGTATCTGCCGTCGCGATTGTCAAAGGCTGAGCCTTCGTTGATTGCTTCAGTTAAAGGCCCAGAATTGTTTATAAGTGTCGCCAGGTCAAAGTTCTCAGGAACATTCGCACCCAGATAATTCACGATTTCGAGCTCTGAAGTTTCACGTGAAAAAATCAGAATCGCACCTGAATACTGACCAAAAAGATAGTTCAGGCTTTCGACAAGCTTGAAAAGTATTGCGCCGATGTCGACAGAAGAGTTGATGGTATTGCAGGTCTGATTGATCTGTTGAAGCATTCGACCGTGCAGTGCCTCTTTGCGCAACTGGTAAAAATGACTGAAATACAGACCCAGCTGATTGGCCAGCATCGGCATCAAACGTGAAGTGTGACTGACATGTCGGTGTACCTGATGACCTGATACGGCCACACCAAGATGGCCGTAGGTTACGCCGCCGGCCTGGCAGGCGAAAACAAGCGGTGCCGGTGAGCCAACCCTGAATTCGCTACGCCCGATTTTAAGCTGGGCGCGCGAGATGATTGCGATTTCCTGCATCGGATCATGCGACAGAGCAGCTTCGATGAGCTCAGAAAGATTTTCTTCTATTTCTTCGTCTTCATCGATGGCCATAACCGCCAGATGGTTGTAATAACCCGGGCCAGCGCTTTGAATGATAAAAGTCGCATGCAGATTGAATTCATTCTGCAGTCGTTTAAGAAAAGCTTCTATAAAAGGTCGGTCTTCGTTGAACCAGATTTCTGCCTGCTTTTTCTCGAAACCGGGTGGTAGCGCATCGACCCGGCGACCATTGGTAAGCAGCGCCTGGGTTTCGTGCAGAAAAGTCAGCAGGCGGTCAGGGTCATTGATCGGATGTGGCAAAAGATGCGCCGGAAAAAGGAAGCGGCTGCCGAGCTTTTTTGCCATCACATCGGTGATTGTCTGCCAGTTCTGATGAGGTTCTCTGCTTTCACTGGCAATAAGAAGAGCCAGGTCGCCAAGTCTGGCATTGCCTGAATAGAAGCTGCTCTGAAAAAGAAACAGCCGTTGACCGGAAATCAAGACTTCTGTTGGCATTTCGCCAAGATCAAACCTTGGTCTGCATGGTGGATTGTCAAACAGTTGCGCACCAATTTCCGTTCCGTGCTTTATTGTAAAAACTTTCCAGTTGTCGTCACTGCCAATATAAAATCTTGCTGCGAGCCCGGTAAAATCAGAAAAAGGCTGCAGCAATTCAGAAATCTGAGCCGGGAGTTCAGAAAAATCAGAAAATGATTCAATTTCGTTAAGCAGATCGAGAAATTGTTTTTTCAAAGGCAGGGGGCGCCCTTCGTCTTAGACTTTGTTCAAAGCCGATTATAACTTTTTCAGGCGGGCAATTCAACAAAACCGCTAATGATAAAAAACTAAAGTTTTTTTGGTCAGTATAATGTATGATTCTAATTAAGTGAGGTCAGCTATGAAAAAATCAAATGTATTTCTGGCAATACTTCTTACTGGTGGGCTTGCAGCCGCTGTAACCGCCGCCGACCCGTTCGAGGAAAAGAAAGTATATCTGAATTCTCAGGCCGGCAAAAAGGTTGAATCGACTGAAGAAAAAGTCACCAAAGGTACTGTGCACGTCAGCACTTCTTTAAATATAAGAACCGGCCCCTGGGGAAAAATTATCGGTAGTTTCCATGAGGGGGATAGTCTTGAGGTTCTAGGCAGAGAAGGCGCATGGTACAAAATCAGATACAACGGCAAAATCGCCTATGTGCATGCAAACTATGTTTCGACGCCAGGCAACCCCGCCGGTAAGACGCCGGTCGTCTATCCGTGGCAGCAGCCAAGTTCTTCTTCCGGTAATTCCGGAAACAGCACTCCTGTTGTCAGTGGTAATGGTCGCTTTGGCGCAATGCCATGCGCTCCTATGCCTTCGCGGGCAAGTTCTGAATATGGCATGCGCATTCACCCGACCAAAGGCACCCGCAGTATGCACTACGGCATCGACCTGCCGGTTGGTAACGGCACCAGGCTCAATGCACTTGGCGACGGTACTGTTGTTGCTGTCGGTTACGAATCCGGCGGTGGCCGCTATGTGAAGGTTCGTTACGATAATGGCTACGAGTCTTTTTACTGCCACCTCAGAAGTTACTCTGTTAAACAGGGCCAGAGAGTTGGCATGGGCCAGGAAATTGCTCGCTCAGACAATACCGGTATTTACACAACAGGTGCGCATCTGCATTTTGAGCTGAAGAAGAACGGTCAGCATGTTAACCCGAGATCAGCTCTCAAGCTGCCTTAAAGGATAGTCAGGAAAGAAATATGTTCAAAAAGCTTTTTCTTGTAATTCTTGTCATGACCGCCGCCCTGGGCTTTGCCCAGGAGACAGAATATAAAACGATCAATAACCTGATCTATCATAAAAGCATGTTCAATGCTTCTGAATCGGTCGATCTGTTGAAAATTCCCTTTGGTAGCGGGGCTTCTCAGGTCGGGGGCCAGGATCAGGATACCGATGCCATGTCTTATGGTGTGCCGTGGGCGTTTCGCATGGCCGAAGGTGGTAACATCTGGGTTCTTGATTCGCTCAATCGGCAGCTTAAGCTTTTCAAGCCGGACGCAACCGTAGAAAAGAGCATATCTCTCGATGGCTTTGGTAAAATAGTTATCGACTTTGCGGTTGCTTCAGATGGCAGAATAGCGTTTCTTAACAGTGCCGACGGCTTTATCTACATTACCGATGCGAAGGGCGAAAAGGTTCATTCTCTCGAAGGTTTCAACGGTGCCCGCGCCATAGAATTTGACCGCAACGGTGATCTCCTGGTAAGCCACCCGGTTATGCAGTCGGTTCTCAGGTTCGGTCAGAACGGCGAACTTGTCGAGCAGATGGTTGGCGACCAGAGTCTGAGTCTTTACTCTGACCCGTCAGGAAAGCTCTTTGGTCTTGAGATTGCCGATCTGGAAGCAGATCTGTATTTGCGAACTGTAGCTTCACCGGCCGAAACGCTTGTGATTGGCAAATTCCCCTATGTTGAAAAGCACCCGGGCGTCACTTACGCCGGTGGCGAGATTCTGGGCCTCGATGCTGCCGGCAACGTTTATTTCTGCCTGGTGGCCTGTCATGAAGAAGGTCAGATTTATCGCGAGCGTATTTATCGCTGTGCTCCAGACGGCAAGGTTCTCGGAGAACTTGACGTTCACACAATTCCTCATCTTGCCCCCGATCTCCCGAGAAAAAGGGTTGTCTGCCCCGATGGCCGGGTGATGGGTTTTTACCCGACCGAAGAGCATTTTGTGCTCTGCACTTACACAATCCCTTGATTCTTCTGATTTAATTGTTCAGCCTGAAAATTCCCGAAGTTTGGAAAAAACTTCGGGAATTTTTATGTACACCCCTTAACTGGCTGATGGGCGGGCAGGGGTACGATTTCAAGATAAAAAAGGTATTGAAATTTAATTCAATTAGTGATAGACTTGACTTTCCAATATTGAATTACGAAAGGTGATCGTCATGGCTAATACTAAATCAGCTGCTAAAAATGCTCGCAAAGCCGCCCGCCGCCATACCCTGCGGGTATCTGTAAAGTCTGAACTCAAGACCCTCCGCAAAAAGGCCATTACCGCCGCCGAAACCAAAAAACCGGCCGGCGAAGTGGCAGAAGCAACCAAAGAAGCCATCAAAAAATTTGCCAAGGCTGCTTCGAACAAAATTATTCATCCTAAAACCGCTGCCAGAAAAATCAGTCGCCTGACAAAGGCCATCAACAGACTGCAGAGCTGATCTGCTTTTTTGTTAATTTGATTAACTGATCGACTGTTAGCCATTTATCCGGAAGTGTGCGCATGCATGCTTCCGGTTTATGGCTTTAGAGAGGTTTTTCGCAGAGTAGGGTTGCGGTAAAATTTTGCAGGGCTGCTCCCGTATCTGGCGGGCCTGATTTGAGATGCAGGTCGAGCGCAAGCATCTGAGGCCAGGTTTTGATGAGTTCCTGGTATGAAAAGTTCAGTGCCAGATGCAGATTTTTTAGTTTCTGTTGCTGTTTAAGACCAAGCGCTGAAACTATTGTTTCTGGCATACTGTCTGCAAGGCTTTGAATTTCGGCAAGGATGTTCTTTTTTTCCTGATTCGCCTTAAAGTCTGATTTGGCAGCAATCTGACGGTATTTACGCAACAGATTGATGACCGGCTCAAAAATATCAGGCCGGTCGAGCGAGATTTCGTTGAACAGGCGAAACTCGCGCAATTGTCGGCAGAGCATGAACCAGATTTTCTGGGGGGCTTCGCCCCGGCTTACAAGACTGTCGAGGCATCTGATGGCTTTAACCGGATTGCGGCGACCAAAATGTTCGAGATAATCGAAGACTGTGTCCTGTCGCAGATAGGCAACGCCGGTTTTTACTTCTGCCAGGCCGATTTTGCCGCCGGCCTTGGCAAGCGCCAGCTTTGACAGTTCCTGGTGCAGAAGCGCAAGGTCTGAGCCGGCGAGTTCGATCAGCAGGTCAGCAGCCTCGTCGCTGATTTCACAGCCAAGTTCAACCGCTTCCCTTTTGACCCAGGTGCCAAGCTGGTTGGCAAAGGGCGCCCAGAAGTCGATTTTGTCGGCCTGCCCTTTAAACTTTGCAGTTATCTCTGTTGCAATACGACCATCGTTGACCGAGAAAACGATCAGAGTATCGGCAGGAATCCCGCCCTGTTGCAGGCGGTCAATGAATTCCTTGCGCTGCTTTGCCGGAGTTGCATCTATATCCTGAATGTAAAACAGGCGCGGGCTCGGGTTGAACGAAAAGCTGAAAATCAGGTTAAGGGTTTCTGGCAGCTCTTTTACATTGCTGATAACTCTTGAAACATTGTCTGCTTGCTCATCTTTGGGAACAAACGATGAAACCATCAGCGCGAAGGTCTTTTCTTTAAGAAAAGTTTCGGGGCCCGAGAACACCAGCAGTGGCGTAATCAGTTTTTTGCCTCTGATCAGTTTTTCGAGAGTCTGTATATCCATTTTGCCATTAAAAATACGGAACGAAGCGCCCGTAGCCGGGCAACTCCGTTCCGTTTCAGGTCAGATGTCAGTAGTGGTTCTGCATGAATGCCCTGTAGGCACTCACAGAATAGTGGTAGTCGACCTTTGAGATAAGTTCGAAGGGTGAATGCAGACTGAGAGTCGGCAGAGAAATGTCGACAACGCTCATGTTGAGGTTTGCCAGCAGGTAGGCCACGGTTCCGCCGCCGCCTTCATCAACCTTGCCCATTTCACCGAACTGATATGGAATATTTTCTTTGCTCAGCATGCTTCTGATGCAGGCGAGATATTCGATGTCAGCTTCACTGCTGCCTGACTTGCCGGCAGAACCTGAATGTTTGGTTATCCAGACGCCCTTGCCGACAACACCTGAGTTCATCGGGTCATAAGCGCCTTCAAAAGTCGGATCGATCGGGGCGTTGGTGTCGGCCGAAAGCACCTGGGTCGCACCGAGAGCGTTTCTGATTGCGGCAAAGGTCGATTCGCCAGAGGTGGCTTCAGTCAGGCGGCCGAGAAAGTCTGTAACCATCTGTGACTGCGCACCGTTCGGGCCGGCAGAGCCGATTTCTTCCTTGTCGAGAAGAAGGATCGCCGCGGTGTGTTCGGGCACATCGAGCTCAGAAATGGCGGCGAAGGCGGCGCCAACGCAGGCGCGATCATCGTGGCCGTAGGCGCCGATCATGGCGCGGTCAAAGCCGATTTCAGCGGCCGGCATGGCGGGAACGGCACGGATTTCAGCCCAGGCCAGATCTTCTTCGGTGAGGCCGAAGTCTTTTTCAATGTGGCGCAGAATCGCATTTTTAATGCGGTTTGGTGTTTCGGCTTCTTTTTCGTCTGAGGCTGCTTCGGGCTGGTGTCCGACAACAATGTTCAATTCTTCGCCGCTGATTACATCTGCGGTTTTACGTTCGTATTGAATCTTTTTGCCGATATGAGGAGCAACGTCGGTAATCGTGAAAACCGGGTCGCCTGGCTTTTCGCCAATGACGAAGGTCATCAGTTTGCCATTTTTGCCCACTGCAAAGATGTGCAATGAAAGGGGAATCGCGGCCCACTGGAATTTTTTAATGCCGCCATAGTAGTGAGTTTTGAACAGGGCCAGTCCATGTTTTTCATAGAGAGGCTGGGCTTTGATATCGATGCGGGGAACATCGTGGTGGGCAGCAATAAGCCTGAAGCCTTCACTGGCTGGTCTTTTGCCGATAATCGCCATACCCAGGGCGCGGTTTTTGTTGATGAACATTACCTTGCTGCCTGGTTTAAGCTTTTTGCCCTGGCCAAGAGGGGGGAGCATCTTGTAGCCGGCTTTGTTGGCGCGGGTTTCGATATATTCGATTGTTCCGCGTTCAGTTTTGCATGTGTTGATAAATTTGAGATAGTCCTGGTTGCGTTTTTCAAGAAGCTTCAATTCGCTGCCTTTGATTTTATCCCAGGCGTTAGCGACCTTGAAGACCTTGACGCTGTTTTTCTCAGAACCTGTTGTCTTTTTTGCCATTCTTTCCTTCCTTTCGGGGTTGTGTGTAAGTCTGAAGTGGTTTTATACTACCATAAATTCAATTTTACTGGTAAAGTAAATACACAATATGGATATTGATAAAATCAGAAAATCGTTTCAGCAACTTGCCGAAGAACTCAAACTGATCATTGTTGGTAAGGACAGACAGATCGAAAAAACTTTGGTCTGCCTTCTCGCCGAAGGGCATCTGCTTCTTGAAGATATGCCGGGCGTCGGCAAGACGACCCTGGCTTCAGCTCTGTCTAACGCCATTGGCGGTGTTTTCAGTCGAATTCAGTTTACTGCCGACCTTTTGCCCTCTGATGTTATAGGCACGAGAATTTACCGTCGACAAACCGAGGATTTCGAATTTATCAGGGGAGCAATTTTTGCTAACGTTGTGCTGGCAGACGAATTGAACCGGGCTCCACCAAAAACCCAGAGCGCACTGCTGCAGGCAATGAATGAATTTGCCGTCAGCGTTGAAAAACAGCATATTGAGCTGGTAAAGCCTTTTATGGTTATTGCAACTCAGAATCCCAAGGGGTTCCATGGAACATATCCACTGCCTGAATCACAGCGGGACCGTTTTATGATGCGTATTTCGCTCGGTTACCCTGATGAAAGTTCTGAAGTGGCGATTCTGAAAAAGCACATCAGTGTCGGAAAATCTTCGGAGCAGACCGTCAGAGGGTTTTTGAGCCTGGCTGAAGTTGTTGCCGCTCAGGAGCAGGTAAGAACCATTCCGGTTGCTGACCCGGTATTGCAGTATATAAGCCGGCTGATGAATTCTATCAGAAACCATGATGAGGTTGAACTGCCAGTGAGCCCACGCGGCAGTATCGCGCTCATGCGTGCTTCTCAGGCCCTTGCCTTTTACCGCGGGCAGAGTTTTGTCAGTATTGATACGGTAAAAGAAATTGCGCCCGAAGTGCTGGCTCACCGTATCGGCCTCAGGGGCGTTTCGATTTATGGGGGCGAAGGCGCCAGAAACGACTGGCTGGCCGGTGAAATCCTGCAGAGGGTGGAAGTTGAATAAGCCCAGGCTGAGAATAAGCCTTACGAATTCAGGAAAAACCCTGCTGTTTCTAGCTGCATTTTTACTTTTTGCAGCTCAGAATACCGGTAACAACCTGCTTTATCTTATGAGCAGCTGCTTTTTCGCCTGTCTGGTAATGGCGGGCATATCTTCATTGAGAAACCTGAGCGGATTGAAAGTCGAACTGCAGGTTCCTGAATTCTGCTTTGCCGGGAATCCGTGTCTGCTTCGCTGTCGAATTGAGGAAATTGCCGGCCGGCCTCATCATTCGCTTTCATTTGAAGATGATTTCCAGGCCTTTCTTCCTGCCGGTTCCATGGTGATTCTTAAAACTTCCTTTGCTGTTGGTGCCCGTGGTCAGTATCTTATCAAGGATATGAGAGTGCTCTCCTGTTATCCGGTCGATCTTTTTGTTACGCGGATCGAAATTCCTGTTGATGCGCTTCCAGTCGGACCAGAACTGGCCAGAAATGTTCCTGAGCCTCTGGCAAAAGACCCGACGGGAAGCCAGCAGCGCCAGGTCGCGGGTAAAGAGGGTGATTACTGGATGCAGAGCCTTTATCATGAAGGCTCTGATGCGACAATGATTAACTGGAAAATTTCGGCGAGGTCGACGCATGAATGGGTCCTGATAAGGTCGGTTAACTTTGGCGCGCCCAGGCGTCTGTGCTTCAACTTTTCAGGCCTGGACCAGGCCCGGTTTGAAAAAGGTCTGCAGATCGTTGCAGGTCTAATTGTCGGGTTACGTGATGCACGCTCGGATGCCCTTGTCTGGGCAGATTCTTTTCGTAAGGGATATACCTGGCTTTCGGTAAACGATGATTTTTCTGACATTGTCAGATGGCTGGCATGTCTCAAACATGAAGAGGCTATCCCTCCTGCAGACGGTGGGCAGGATGAGGTCAGACTCGCTCAGTTGATGGTACGATAATTTGAATATTCTTGTTGATGTAAACAATTTTACAATTCAGGGACAAAGTCGTAATACGCTTTATTCTTCTGCCCTAAGGCCTGAGATAAGCGTTTTTGCTTTCAGACTTCTTGTCGCTCTGGTTTTTTGCTCTTATCTGGCTGTTTACTCAACCGGTTTTCTCCGGCCTCTGCTGTCTTTTTTCTCGCTCCCCTTGATCGTTTTTCTATTTCGCGGTCGCCCACTGGTTTCGCCACTTGCCGGGGTTGTTTCTCAGCTGATCAGCGTTCTTGTACTGTTTTATGCTTTGTGGCAGCGATCCGGGCCGGTTCCGGGAATTGTTCTTCTGATTGAGTTTACCTGTATTATTCTATTGTTGCAGGTCTCGCTGGCGAGAACTCTCAGAGATATCTACGGCGGAATGGTTTTGTCGCTGATGATTATTCTGGCTGTTGCAGCAATGAATGTAAATTTCATTTTTCCTCTGGTTCTGGTTCCATACCTGTTCTGTTTTTTCCTGGTTCTTCGCTGGATATCCGGTTTTCGCCACAGCTGCATTTCCAGGCTTCGGCGATCTGAAGATACTCTCTATCGTAGTTTCAGAGTTCAGAGTTTCGGTTTTTTTGTTTCTGCCGGTGTGTTTGCATTTATGTGGCTGGTGCTGTTCTATCTGATTCCCAGAACCGAGAGTATCGGGCTGTCGTCAGAGGCTTCAAAAAGGCGTTTAAAAGGGTTCAGTGATACGTTAAGCCTTGGTGAACCGGGGTTGCTGGAGGATAATCCGGCGGTAGTGATGCGCTTGAAGCCTTTTGAAGAACGAACCAGTTCACCATCAATAATACGCAGACTGCGGGCGAGAACCATTCGTGGTACAACCTTCTCTGTTTATCGTAACGGACAATGGGAAAAGGGGCGAAAAAGACGTTGGCACGCAGATCTTCGCCGAAATCAGGGTGAAATCAGACTGATTGATGACCTGAATTTTCAGCGCGACCTGCATCCGTTTGAGATAATTCTTGAGAATACGGAGCCGCCGTTGATTTTTGTGCCGGACCAGACAACTGATCTTGCAATTGGGCTGCCATTTATCGGGGTTGAAGAAGACCGCACCCTCTACTTTCTCAACAGGGTTTCCGGCAGTCGCAGGTATATTGCAAATCTGATTTTAAACCCCATCGAAGTTCAGGATACAAACGTTGGAGAACTGATAAATGAAAGAGGAGTTAAGCAGTATCTCTCAACCTCAGGGATTCCGGAAAGGTTGTCTAACCTTGCACATCAGCTGGCTTCAGGAACGCAGACCTATGCAGAACGTGTAAACCGTGCTGTTGCCTTTATTCAGAGGCAGTGTGTTTATTCATTGGAGCAATCAGACACCGGAGGTATGGATCCGGTGGAGTTTTTTCTGTTTGAGAATAAATCAGGCAGCTGCGAACATTTTGCAACGGCTCTGGCTCTTATTTTGCGGGTAATGCAGATTCCTGCAAGGCCGGTCAGTGGCTATACGATGGGCGAATGGAATGACGTTGGCAAGTTTTTTACAGTTAGACAGGGACATGCACACACCTGGGTAGAGGTTTTTTTCCCGTCTTCCGGCTGGGTTCCTTTTGACCCGACTCCGGCGGCAATTGATCGGGAAGCGGAATCAGAAATTGAAAAAATTCTTCAGTCGCTCTGGGAAACCTATGAGGGCTATTGGTTCAGCTATGTTTACAGTTTTGACGATCGTTCGCAGAATCTTGGTTTTCGCAAGATTCTTGCCGCGCTTTCAGAGCGCCTGCATTCGCTGTCGAGCTTTTTGCTCAATCCTTTTTATCTCCTGTTAGTTGGGGCCACTGTGCTATTTTTCGGCCGACGAATTCGCTTTGTGATGGCGAAACTGACCAGGTCCTCGACCTGGATACCTTTATGGTATCTTGAATGGGAAGCCCGATTGCCTCTGACTCGCCGTCCTTTTGAGACCCCTTCAGATTTTCATAAAAGGTTGCTTGAGGCGAAGGTGATTTCGGATGAAGAATTCAAGAGCCTTCAGAAGGTGGCAGAGATTATAAATCTTGTTGCTTTCAGTGATTCAGTAGATGCTAATGATTGTCGCAGTCGTGGGCTTGACATACTCAAGGAAATCAAAATCAGATGAGTTCCACTGCGGTTAACGGCAAACAACTGTCTGGTCTGTCTTTCAGTCGCTATTACAGCTGGCTTATGATTTTTCTGCTCAGTCTGGTACCCGGCTTGATTATTGCCTGGGACTGGCACCCCGACGGAGAAGATACCTGGGCTCGCCGCCAGATGTTTTCCGGCTGGTTTAAAAAGAATGATGCTCTGGCAGAACGCGTGTTTCAGGCAACTTCTTCAGATTTCTGGTGTCGGGAAATGGCTATCGAGTATCGCAACACCATTCAGGCTCTGGCCGCCAAAACTTACGATTACAAGCTGGCGCTTGAACAGTCTGCAGAGTTGCTTTTTCACAAAGAAAAAGATCGGCCGATAACCATGCAGTTTTTTCAGAAAAATGGTGATTGGGCAATGAACAGCACTGATCGGAGAATTTCCGGCTACCTTTTTCGCCAGTTGTTCGGCCAGATGGTGGATCATTTTGAGAACGGGACATCCGAGTTATCAGGGAGCAACTGGGAACAGCGCATTAGAACGCTTTTTGGCAAAATGGCTTTTATTGAAATGTTTCTACCCGACTTCCGTCTCAAGCCCATTCCGGTAATTTTTCAGGGTCGTAATTATTACTTTACCTGGGAAATCTTTGTAAGAGCTGAGGACAGGAGGGTCTGCGCAGGTTTCTTTATGCTGCTGCCTGTCAGTTTTTCTCGGAACAACGGTCTTTCAGAGCGAATCATCAGTGATTGGTCCGTCGTCAGCCGCCAGGCGCGCGTTGACGGAACATGCTGGCCGGCCATGTTGAATTACCGAAAGGATTCGGCAAAGTCTCTGGTTGTACATCCGGCACTTTCTGATGCTCAGACGGTTGCTGATATCTGGAACTTTTTTCAGAAAACATTCCCGGAAAAGTCTCTGAATAGTGAGCAGTCTCATCTGCAACTGCCCGTAGAACTTATGGGAAAAGCTTTTCCTCTTGGCAGCAGAATTGCACGCATCTGTTATTCAGACCCGATAAGCGGATTTGCTGTGTTGCTGCTGGGAGAAATGCCTCAGATACCACTTTCGCCACGTCAGGCGGCGGTAAGGTGGTATTTTGCTGTTTTATCAGGGGTCTGGTTTATGTTTCTTGTCAGATGCCTGATTTTTCGACGCCTGCCAACAATAAGAATCCAAATCAGAGTTCTTCTGTGGTTTTCTGCTTTTGCAGCCTTTCCTGCCGGGCTCACTATCGGTTCTCTTGCGGCAACGCTTCAGGATCTTCGTGAAGTGAAAATTTCCGGTCTGCATCGTGATCTGCATCAACTGGTGTTGCATATTGAGGCTGAAATGGCCGGTGTGTCTGAGGTTTTTTCTGAGGCTGCCGCAAGTATCACTTCTAATGAAAGAATTATTAATAAGGCTTTCAGGTTGCCGACCGAGCCCGAAACCGACACTGTCCTGCTGAACCAGGTTCGTTCTGAATTTCTTCGACGAGGCATTGACCCTGCAGCGGTTATTCTGGTCACTCAGGGCGGCTGGTGCTTCAGTTCCTTTCAAAAAGACAGTTCAGCCGGTTATCGCAGGTCCAGCCGGGCGCTGTTCGGGTCGATTCTCGATAAGTATCTGAGGCAGGTCGATGCCGATCTTTACCAGAAATGTTCGCCATCTTCGAGATATTTAGATACGGAAAGAAGAGTATCTGCGATCACGTCAGCTTCAGATTTCAGGGTTCAGGAGAACTTCGGGCTTGCCAAAGAGAGATTTGAGAGCGTGTCAGAGGTTTTCACCGGCAATGATTTTGCCTTGAGTTATCTGCACCAGATAAATCTCGATGGCCGACCTTTTGCCGTATTTATGGTTCTTTTGCGTCCAGAAGCGATGTATGAAAAAGTTCTGAGGCTGACTCTCCCTCAGGAGGCGGTTAACTACCGCAGAGTTTCGGGTTTTTCCCCAGACATTGCTGTTTACAAAAATACCGGCGGACAGCCAAAAATAGTTGAAGCAACTGGCCATACCGGAGGATTCGATAAGCTGACTCTGCTGCCTGCAGAGAGAACTGCCTATATTTTTGATGTGGATTATGCCAGCATAATGATTCCCTCTCAGCGTATGCCGGGGTATGTTTTTGTTGCCAGACTACCGGCTTATCACGTAGAAATGATGATCTTTTTCGAGCAGTTCAGTATGGTTATGACCATGCTGCTTCTTCTCGGTGTCGTTATTTCCGGCTCAATATTCGTTTCTGTCTGGATTGGCAAGCCCTTGCG
>DAOQWI010000018.1:15913-31128 GCA_035342015.1 Candidatus Ozemibacteraceae bacterium
TGCTGAATGACCTGAAGTTCGCTCAAAGAGCAACTCTCAGAAAGCTCCATATCGGTTTCGACATCGCCTCGGATCTGACCGAAGACTTTAAAGATATTATCGGGAAAGTTGGCTGCAGTGAGGCTATGTTTTCAGAGTTTGCAGCCATGTTAAATTCGGACTCAACCTCTTTACCCGGCAGGTATCGCTGGAGTCTGATGGCGGTAGCTTCACAGACGGGCGATGGACTTGTTCACGGAAATGAGTTATTTGAAAGGTTTTCATCGGGGGAAAATACAGAGATTGAAGCTGAAATTTTACGGCTTCTGACTTACAGAGGGTTGTCGTATCTGGCAGATCTGAATATTTCTCACGAATTAAGAGAAGAGAGCAGCAGAAAATTCAAAAGCTATCTTGATGATAAGGCTGACGCAGAGCTGGCAAGATTTATCTGCTCTTCTGCAAGGTGTTTTCAGCCGTGCTTTATCAATAATCGCCAGTTCCATTTCATGTGGTTTCCGGTTATGAAAGATGGCAAGTTTTCAGAGGCTGAAACTCTTGTGGCGACAATTAAGACTGATGCCTCCCCCGGTGGCCCTTCTCAGGATTTGGAAAAGATTGCTGCTCTTGTTGTTGTTGTCTTTGATGAAGACAATTATCGGCGGGCTTGCAAAGAGCGTTTTGAAAAGGGGCTTGTCGATAATTTTGGTCGTCTTGGTGCCAGTATAGCACTTTCGCCATCTGATGAAAATAAAGGTCATGCGATCTGGGTTCAGGGCGATGATTTTGAGAATGATCCGGAGCTGGTTGAAGCGAGAAAACTTCTTGCCAGGGGCATTGTGCGCACAAAAAAATGGCTCTGCACGCAGACAGCTCTACCAGATCTTGGCAATCGCAGTGTTGTCATTGCCAGGCCCGTACCGGCAGAGATATCTTCGATCAGGTTATTGCGAAAAACTGTTTTCAGCCTTCTGGTGGCATGGTTCGCCCTGATAGTTTACCTCTGTGGCAATCACCTGATTATGAGAAAAAAGATCAGGGCTGGCCTGAGAGAGCAGCTTGCAGTTCTTGTTTCCATTTTTCTTCTTCCACCATTTCTTCTGGCAACGATAAGTCTTGAGCGCTATCTTGATTCGACCATGAATTCTTCGCTGCAGAGGATAAGATCTGAAAGTGAAGAGGCTCTTGATGCTTTCGACAAGTCGATCAAACTTTTCAGAACCCGCATTTGTTCTTTGGCAGACAATCTTATTCACCAGACAGAAAGCTCTGATGTTGAAATAAAGCTTGGCGAAATGTCTGACCACGAAAAGAAAGAGTGGCTTGGCACTTTTCTCGACACATTTATCGATAATGGGGTAGTTATGAAAAATGTGCTGCTGGTAAGTGGCAGAGGCCGGATGGTGTCTCGGTTTGTCGGAAGTAACAGTTCTGAAGAAAAATTTTTCCAGAATCTTGGCGCCAGCATTTTTTTGCCGACCCTTCAGGCGATGAATCCATCTCTTGATACAGGTGGTGAGAAGGATGTGCTGTTGAAAGCCCAGGCAGAAGAAGTTCTGGGGATAATGAGCAGTGTTCTGCTGCCTGAAATATTCCCTGGGATGGCACACACCTATACGCATCTGACTAAATTAAGCGGCTTTGGTGATCAGGCATTTCTCTATCACCGTTTTCTAGGCGAAGAGTCGTCGGTGAACGGTGCGTTACTGGTTGCTGTTTACCCGCCTTCGCTTGAGTGTGTGGCCTTTAATCGCTGGGTGGCCAATTTTGATCAAAGCTCATTCCGGCCGATCTGGCTTATCAAGAAAAAGAATGCTCCTGGCTGGTATCTGAAAGCTCCTTTTGGCCGCGTGGCTTCCGGGGGCAAATTCGGACTGATGCGTTTTGTTTATGGATTGCTGCCTGATAAAATTGCTCTGATGGCTCACTTGAGCAGCTATGCGGCCGAATCTCTGGTTCTTGAAATTGACTGGGAGAAGCAGAAATGGTTTTTTGCCACTTTTCCCGGCTATGATCTTATCGATTATCAGCTTTCAGCGATGATACCGGTTTCGGCTGACATTCTAAATTACCGGCGTTTCCAGTCAGAATTGCGACTGTCTATGGTTCTGATATTTATTCTCTGTGGTTACATCGGCTGGAAAATGGCAGCCGGTTTTGTGGCGCCAGTCAGATGTTTTGCCGAAACGGCCGAAAAGCTTATTGATGGTGATCTTTCGGCAAGAATGAATGAAGGCTGGGCTGATGAAGAATTCTGCCAGATCGCCAGGAGTTTCAATCAGGTTGCTGGTGATGTGGAAACCGGGCGAATTCTGCGAAAATTCGTTTCTGACGGGGCTCTTCAGACGATTACCGCTTCCGAAAAAATCGACAGAAAGATGTCTTTACAGTCGCGAAGAGCGGTAATCATGTTTATCAGAGCGGCGGGGATCACAGACGCTTTTAAGGAAAATGCGGCAACTCAGATGGTCGCCGAGTTAAATCGATTTTTTTCCGCAGTTTGCAGCAGTGTCAGGCAGAATGGCGGCGAAGTCAGCAAGTTTATTGCCGAGAAGGCAATGGTAACCTTCTTTGTCGGTTCTGATGAAGAAATCGGTACAAAGGTTCTGGCTTCGGTAAGGTCTGCAATGACTGTTGTGGAGCGGCTGCGTCGCCATAAGTTTCTCGACGGTGTCATTAAAATCAGAGCCGGTATTACAGCCGGAGTTGTAAGAGCCGGCATTATCGGTTCAGAAACAACCAGGCTTGAGCAGGCTGTTATCGGCGATGTGGTCAATCTGGCGGCTCGTCTTTGTTCACTGGATACCGACAAAGAAATTCTTCTTTGTTCTTACGCCTGGTCAGAGCTGCAGAAGGCATCTCCAGGCAACGAAGAGTATGCCAGAAATGCTATCCGACTGCCAGATCAGGCAATAAAAGGAAAAAAACAGACAGTAGAGGTCGTTGCGCTGGGTTCATAGATATACCGGGAATGACAGAGGTGTACAGCGTGTTGCGTACATACTGATAAATGCTCTTAGAAGTTGCTTTGTCCGGCGGTTGACAAACTTCTGTTTATGGTATATAGTGGTAACCTCTATTCAGATTTTAATCTCAGGAGATAAACCATGAGCTTTACTTATAATCCTAACAAACGCAAACGTGCCAAAACCCACGGCTTCAGAAAAAGAATGGCCACCGTCAGCGGTCGCAATGTTCTCAAGAGACGCAGACGCCACGGTCGCAAAAGTCTCTGTCTCTGATTCACGCATGTGGGGGTCCCGCACGCCATTGGTCGGTTAACGTTGCGTGCCCATTCCGAGTTTCAGCGGGTCTTTGCTGCAAAGACCAGGCTGTTTCGGAATGGGCTGGGTTTGTGTTACCGGAAAGCTTCCGGAGTTGAGTTCCGATTTGGGGTTTCAATTCCGAAACGCTTTGGCAAAGCTGTTGAAAGAAACAAGGTGCGTCGTCGTCTGAAGGAAATTGTCAGAATCAGTTCGACGCTGCCTGACTCTGCTGAAATAGTTTTTTGCGTCAGCAAGCCCTGCTGTGAACTGACTTATGAGATTTTGAAAGAGACCTGCGACTGGGCTTTTGCCCGCATTTCGCGAGTCAAATTGCCGGATCCGGCAGTTTCTGCATGCTGATGAAAATTGACCAGATAGCTGCGCTACCCGCTAGATCGGGTTTGATGCTGATACGACTTTATCAGCGTTTTTTGTCGCCGATTATCGGAGCTGCGTGCAGATTTAACCCCAGTTGTTCGAGATACACCTATGAGGCCATTGAAAAATACGGCCTTATTAAAGGGTCTTTAATGGGAGCCTGGCGGATATGCCGTTGCAACCCATTCTGTCGCGGTGGCGACGATCCTGTCAGATAACAGACAGAAATATAATCCCGGTTCCGGAGAAGCGATTACATAATGACTAGAACAGGCCTGACCAGAAAACTGAATTTTGGCTTTAATTTTTTGACGGGCAGGCTTTTCTGCTCGTTTCTGTTATTGGCTCTTTTCTGTTGCCATATGACCACGCTGTATGCTCAGCCGACTCAGGCCCCCGGGGCTGCTTCGGGTGCTGCACCAATGACGGTTAAGATCGAAGATGTCGATGGTGACGGACTTAAAGACGCTTCAATCGAAACTCGCCTGCTTCGTGTAATTCTTTCGAGTCGAACCGGGAGTCCAAGCGTTTATTACCTAAAAGGCGCAAGCTTTGAGGAAAATCTTTATCCGCCGGTTGTTCAGGATCTCGGCTACAGCGTTCCGGCAGAAAATCTTCGGCCGTTTCTGAGTGAACTGGTCAACCAGTCTTTTAATGCCTCTGGATACACGGTTGAAGTCGAAGAACAGACTGTTGAAACTATTGTTGTCAGGGCTACTGCCAATGTGTCTCTTGCTGAAGCCAATGCTTCAGCTGGCCCGGGGCTGTCTCTGACAAAACGCTTCACTTTTCGGGAAAATGCTTACCATTTCAATGTTGAACACGTTGTAAGCAATCTTAGAGAACAGCTTACCAGCGTCGGGAATGATGAGAATGGTTCGTTGGCAATGAGCTTCGGGCCAGGTGTTTTTCTTGATCCTTATGGTCCGATGAGTCTGCTTGGTCTCAAACCCGGAGTTGTCGAAACATTTTCAGATGTTAAGGATTTTAATGGCAAAGGCGCCGTTGCAGGAGCCTACAACGGCGTTGGAGTCCGCGATCAGTATTTTTGTGTTCTGCTCGAAGCCGATGAATCAGCCAGAGTTGCGGCTACTGCCTATGAAATTACCTCTGCTGACCAGCGCCGCAAACCTCACAAAGGTTTCAGTATCAGTTGCGTCATGCCAAAATTCAATCTTGGCGCGAGAGAGTCGAGAACCTTCAAGTTTCGCGTTTATGCCGGGCCAATGATTCTTGACCAGCTTACCGGTATCAACCGCGGTCAGGTTTCTGAATATGGCTTTCTCAGCACCATTCTTTTGAGAGTACTGCAGTTCTTTTATGGTCTGTTTCCGAACTATGGTCTGGCGATTATTCTGATGACGATTCTGGTTCGGGCGGTTCTTTATCCACTGACTCTCAAACAGACCAAGTCGATGGCACAGATGCAGAAAATGCAGCCGAAAGTGCAGGATCTCAAAGATCGCTACAAAGACAACCCGCAGAAGTTCAATGAAGAAGTTCTCAAACTTTATCAGAAAAACAATGTAAACCCACTTGGCGGCTGTCTGCCGCTGCTGCTTCAGCTGCCGATTCTGATCGCTCTTTATAACACAATCAGAATCGCGGTTGAACTTAGAAAAACACCTTTTCTCTGGATCGCCGACCTTTCAAAGGGCGACCCGTTACTTATTCTGCCGATTGCGATCGCTCTTCTGATGTATTATCAGCAGGGCAAAATGACCGACCCGCAACAGCAGCAGATGATGGCCTTCATGCCAATGTTCATGTTTGTCATTACCTGGTCTCTGCCGGCCGGTCTGCTGGTATACTGGTTTGCCAGCAGCGTTCTCGGATTACTTCAGCAGTTACAGGCTAACCGCATCGCGGCTGCCATTAAGGAGGAATAATTGTGTCTACAAGAGCTATCGAGATTATTGCAAAAACTGAAGAGGAAGCCAAAGGCATCGCCAACGGTGAACTTAATGGCGATGAAATGATTGTGGCTACTGAAGTTCTGTCTGCCCCGGCCCGTGGCATTTTTGGTTTTGTCGGTAAGCAGGAATACAAGATTCGCTTTACCATTGGTGAAAAGCCTGCTCCGGCACCCAAAGTCGAAAGAGTTGAGAAAATAGCCGAACGCCGACCGCATGATGAGCCACGAGCTGAAAGACCCGCCAGACCTGCAAGAACTGACGATTTTGAGGGCGAAGAAAATAACGACGAGCGTGATGCAATGCCTCCACGTCGCCAGTCAAGGCCGCCCAGACGGCAGAGCCGCAATCGCCCGCCGCGCCGCAATTATTCTGAATCCGGCGAAGGCGTTGAAGAAGCTGAAATTCATCTTCCTGAACGCCCAAGAGAGCCTGTGTCAGCGGAAGTTAAAGCGCATCCAGAATATAACGAGATTTTCTCGCTGATTCGCGATGTGGCTGCAAATGTTGGCATCGAGCAACTCGATCTGGTTGATTTTATGCGTGACGGCGCCTGGGTTATCGAAGCCAGCGGTGAGAATGTTTCGCAGCTTATTGGCAAACGCGGCCGTACTCTTGATTCACTTCAGTATCTCATGAACATTATTCTTAACAAGGGCAATGATGATCGCATTAAACTGGTTCTCGATGCACAGGGTTATCGCGAGAAACGTTACCGCAATCTCATCTTGCTGGCACAGCGCATGTGCAAAAAGGCGGTTTCAAGCCGTCGTCAGGTCGAACTTGAACCTATGTCGACCCTTGATCGCCGCACCATTCACATGGCCCTGAAAGATCGCACCGATATCGAAACTTTCTCAAAGGGAACCGAACCAATGCGTCGCGTCGTCATTTCGCCGATGCGCAAGAAAAAAGGTGGCATGAATGCCGAGTGGCAGCCGGTTGCAGATGAGGGCGATTCTGATTTTTCAGAAAAGCTTGAAACTTCAAGCGCTGTTCCGATGTTCATGGAGGAAGATGTCTAAACTGAAGATTGACACGATCGCCGCAGTTTCAACACCTGCCGGCAGGTCGGCGATCAGCCTGATCAGGGTTTCCGGGCCGGATACCTTCAAAATCCTGAAAAAAATGTTTATCACAGGGGGAAAGAAAACTTTCCCCCTGCCTTATTCTGTTTATTTCGGTTCAGTAATTGAACCGGAGACCGGGCTGGTGGCAGATAAATGTCTGGTCACGACATTTCCGGCACCAAGGTCATACACCGGTGAAGACCTGGCTGAGGTGTCTACCCATGGCAATCCACTGGTGGTAAGCCGGGTCATGCAGCTGCTTCTAAAGCATGGCGCCAGGGCCGCCGAGGCCGGCGAATTCACCAGAAGAGCCTTTCTGAACGGAAAAATGGATCTGCTCGAAGTTGAGGCGATTTCTCAGCTTCTTTCTGCCAATACCTCTTCGCAGGCCCGACTGGCACTGAACCAGCTCGATGGCCTGCCTTCGCAGTTTGTTGCCAGAATTCGTGACCGGATTATGCATCATCTGGTACAGCTTGAAGCAAGTCTTAATTTTCCTGAAGACGCGATTGAGGCTATAGACGAACATCTGTTGGCTCGTGAAATTAAAAAGATTCTTGCTGAACTTGAAATTTTTGCCAGAAATGCGAGAAGCGGCGCACTGGTTGCCGACGGACTGAAGATTGCTCTGCTCGGGCGGCCGAATTCTGGCAAATCAAGCCTGATGAACTATATGCTTGGTCGCGACCGGGCCATTGTTACAGAAATCGCCGGCACCACAAGAGACACCCTTGAAGAAACGCTGATGGTCGGAGAATACCCGGTTAAAATCATTGACACGGCCGGAATGCGACAACCCGGTGACCGTATTGAGGCAATCGGCATCGAGAGAACCTCAAAGGCAGCCGACGAAGCTTTTGCGCTGATTGGCGTTTTTGACGGTTCACAGCCTGTGAAAGCAGAAGACGAGATTGTTCTGGACCGTTTGAGGCAGTCAGGAAAGCCTGTCATAGCCGTTCTCAATAAGTCTGATCTGCCGCAGCAGATCAACCCGGAAATTTTTGCCGGACTCAGACAACTGAGTGTTTCAGCCCTGAAAGGGCAGGGGCTCCCTGAGTTGCAGAAAGCGATTTCCCAGATTATCGCCGAAAGTGGTCTTTCTGGCTATGAAGAGATGATACTGCTTGGCGCCCAGCAGTCAGTCGCTCTTGACAAGGCTCTTGCTGCTCTTGAGAGAGCTGATCGCGGCATTGGTAATATTTACCAGGATATGCTGGCAATCGACCTTGAAGAGGCCGTCAGGGAGCTTGGGCGGGTTAATGGCGAGACGGTCGACGTAAACACGCTTGACCTGATTTTTGAACGGTTCTGTATCGGAAAATAACAATGAGTCAGAAAAAAGAATATGCAGTAATCGTAATCGGAGCCGGCCATGCCGGTTGTGAAGCTGCTCTGGCTGCTGCCAGACTTGGAGCAGAGACTCTGTTGATAACGATGAACATTTCTACGGTCGCTCTGATGCCCTGTAACCCAAGTATCGGTGGGCCGGGCAAAGGCCACCTGGTCAGAGAAATTGGTGCTCTTGGCGGAGAAATGCCAAGATGTATCGACGAAACCTGTGTGCAGATGAAATGGCTCAATACTTCGAAGGGGCCGGCAGTTCGTTCGCGAAGAGCTCAGGCCGACAAATATCTCTATCGGCAGAGAATGTTGCAGACTTTGTTTGCTGCGCCGAATCTGACTCTTCGCCAGGGGCATGTTACCGGTCTGCTTGTTGAATCAGGCCGTGTAAAGGGCGTCAGGCTCGAAACCGGTCTGGTTTTTGGCTGTGAAAAACTTATTCTGACTTCTGGCACTTACCTTAACAGTCGCATTATTCTCGGGCGTGCAACCTGGCCTGGTGGGCCTCAAAATCAGAGTCCGGCTGTCGGGTTGTCTGATTCTCTTCTTGCAGCCGGGGTTAAACTTCGTCGCCTGCAGACAGCCACACCGCCACGTATCCTTAAAAGCTCTGTCGATCTCAGCCTGATGACCGAGTTGCCTGGAGATGTCGATGCCGGTGGTTTCCTCTGGGAGAACCGTCTCAGACGCTATGAGAAGCAGATCTCCTGTTATCTGACTTTTACCGACGAGCGTTCGGTTGAGGCTGTCAGAAGAAATTTGAGTGAGAGCCCGCTGGTTCTTGAGAATATAACCGATGATGGCCCGAAACATTGCCCTTCAATTGACCGCAAAATTATCAAATTTCCTGATATGGTGAAACACCAGATTTTTGTAGAGCCAGAGGGCTGGGAATCGCAGGAACTTTATCTGCAGGGGCTTACCACCGGAATGCCGCCGGCAGCCCAGCATGACATCGTTGGCAGTGTTGCCGGGCTTGAAAATGCCGTAATTCTCAGGTATGGCTACGCAATAGAGTATGATGCCCTGGCGCCTGGTCAGATAAGAAAAACGATGGAAAGCAGAGTTGTTGAAGGTCTTTATACCGCCGGGCAGCTTAATGGCACGTCAGGGTATGAAGAAGCCGCCGGGCAAGGCCTCATTGCTGGTATTAACGCGGTCCTCTCTCTGAGAAAACAGGCCCCATACTGGCCTTCCCGAACGCGCAGCTATCTGGGGGTTCTTGTCGACGACCTCTCAACCTGGGAAAAGCCCGAACCTTACCGCATTACGCCAGGCCATGCCGAATTCAGACTGACTTTGCGTGATGATTCGGCAGAACGCAGACTGGCAGCAGATGGTTTTCGCATCGGACTTGTCGATCAGGAGAGGTTCTCAACCATTTTTGCATGGTCGGCCAGAATCGAAGGCGAAATTACCCGACTTTCTGCATTGAGCCTTCTGCCGAGTGGTGAGGCGCGTGAACGGCTTGCCAGGCTGGCGACCGGTGATCTCAAAAAGCCTGCTTCAGGGGCAGAATTGCTGCAGCGTCCGGGGGTCACCTATAAGGATGTGATGGATCTTCTGCAGCAGCCAGAAAGCTCAAGGTTGAGTGCGGTCGATGAGGTTTATGCTCTCGAAACCGAGATAAAATACCGGGGATATGCAGATCGCGAAGCAGAAAAGATTGTGCAGACAAGTTTTCTGGAAAAGGTCAGACTGCCAATGGAAATCTCAGATCATCGATTACACGCATTGTCAGAACAGGCCCGTCAGATTCTGAGTTCTTCCAGATTCGACGATCTGAGTCAGATGGTAAGAAAACATTGCCTTACAAGGTCAGAAATTGCTATTCTTTTATCGGTTCTTTCAGAAGAAGGCGACAGACAAGAAAGGCATGAGGAAACCAGATGATTAACAAGAAACGCCAGGAATTGATTATTCAGAATCTTCGCTCAATTTCTGCTGAGGTTCGCTGTATGTCCATCGAGCAGCTGGTTAATCTACCCGCCATGCCTGTTAACGAAAAAATTGCCTGTATTCAAAAGGTTCTTGGTGATTCAGACGAGAGCGTTCGCGCCGCCGCTCAGGCTGCACTGGCAAAGCTCAGTGGCGATGGCGAGTCGAAGCCGGTGACTCCGGAGCCTGTTTTTACGCCAGAACCGGAGCCAGCACTGCCATTACCAGACGAACAGCCTTCTGTCAGCACCCCTGTGGCGCCGGTTTTGCCGCCAAAACCATCGGCCGGGCAGCTTCCAGGCCAGCCTCAGGCAATGCCTCCCGCAGCGAAGCCTTTTCAGTCGCCTGCTTCTGTCGGTGCGCCGGCAGCCACTTTGCCCCGACCATCTCAGCCTTTGCCTTCAGTTTCTTCACCTGCCGCAGCAACTGGCAGCTTTTCTCATGGTCCTGCCCAGCCTTCAGCAACCTCTACGGTTGTACCCGCAGCTCCTCCGGAACTTGATGACCCGGTCGATCCGTCACTGCCGGATCTCAAGAAAATCACCGATATCTCGGCTCTTCTGCAGCACATTAAAACTCTCGGAGTCAAAAAGCCCTCGGGACATGTTACTCAGCTTCTGCAGCTGGCGCGCAGCATGCTCGAAGAGGTGGCTTTGACGGCTCTGCAGACTCTGTTCAATTTGAAAGACCGCCGGGTTCCGCCGCAGATACCATTCATGCTCGCAGACGAGCAGTTTTCTTCGCAGCGTCGCTTTCTCATGTTGAAAATTATCATGGAAACCGATGTCGATCTCAATCCGGCAATGCTCGAAAGCATTCTTCTCAAAGAAAAAGATGTTATCGTTAAATCTGGCCTGGTGAAGGTTTTTGCCAGAAGCAGCCGCGAAGGCGGTCTTGAAACCCTTGTTCGCTGCCTGCAGGACGAGGACCCAAGAGTTCGGGCCAATACGGTTGAAGTTATCGAGGAACAGAACATCAGGGGTTGTGAACAGCACATTGTTCAGCTGCTTGAAGACCCTGAAAATCGCGTTAAGGTTAATGCTGCCAAATATCTGGTTAAAAACGGCTTTCAGCAGGCATTTCTCACTCTTCGTTCAATGCTGGTTTCTCAAGAAGTCTGGTTGCGCGACAGCGTTATTTTTGCGCTCGGAGAAATTGGCGACCAGCCATCTCTGACTCTGCTCAAAGCCGCACTTAAAGACCCGAACCAGGGCATCAGGCTGAGTGTTCTAAAAGCTCTTGCCAGAATCAATAATAATACCTCGCGTCAGGTTCTCAAAGCCGCATGTGGTGACCCCGACCCGGTTGTCGCACAGGTTGCCGCATCACTTTTCGAAAAAATCAAAGATACCCCGATGCGTGAAGAGATGAAGCAGGTAACACCACCTCAGGCAGTGCCGCCAAGACCGGTTCAACCACCTGTGGCCACTGCTCAACCGCGACCAGCAGCGCCAGTTCAAGTCGCGTCGCCGGTTGAACCGGTCCGGCCATCAGTTCCGGCTGAAGCAAAGCCAGTGTTGCCTGAAATTTCACCTGACACATCTGAACCTTCGCTGCCTTCTGACAGCAGCCTGGAGATACCAGATCTTGCAATGGCTGAACCATCTTCGCTACCTGCAGAAGAGCCGCCTGCTCCGCCATCATCGCCAGTTGCGCCGAGGCCGCCGATTGCTCCTGCCAGACCCGTTGCTCCCATGTCTCCGGTTGCTCCATCTGCTCCAGCAGCGCCGTCGTCTCCTGCTGTTCAGCCGAAACCTTTGAATATTCCTGATCGCAGGTTGCCGTCTGCCGGTATGCCATCTTCGGGTTTGCAGAAGCCGGCTGCTCCTGCCCGGCCGGTATCTTCTCCACCTGCAGCAAATATTCCCGGCATGCCTGCTTTTGCCAAACCAAGATCAGCAGAAATTTATGCCAGACTATGTTCTTCCAGTGTCGACGATCAGAGAGCTGGCGCCAGAGATCTTGCATTTGTCATGGGTGATGACCAGATGCTTCTCATCAACAAGGCAGCTGAACTGGCTGACGAAAGCTGCAGGATTGCTGCAGTCAAACTCCTGTCACGAAAAAGAACCCCGGATGCACTACAGCTTCTTCAGCGCCTGACCACCGACCCGAATGAAACGGTCAGATCACTGGCTGAAAAAGCACTGCAATTGCAAAAGTGAAAGCAAACAACGAATTTCAGGTTATTGTTGTCGGCGCCGGTCACGCCGGTTGTGAAGCTGCTCTTGCCGCAGCCCGTATCGGGCTGCAGACTCTGCTGCTGACCATCAATCTAGACACGGTTGCCGCTCTGCCATGTAACCCGTCTATTGGTGGTCAGGGTAAAGGCCAGCTGGTTCGTGAAGTCGACGCTCTCGGCGGAGAAATGGGTGTCGTTGCCGATGAAACCAGCATTCAGAGAAGACGTTTGAATACCCGAAAAGGGATTGCGGTGCAGGCCAACCGTTTTCAGTCAGACAAAGAGGCTTACAGCCGGCGCATGTTGCAGTCGCTGATGTTGCAGCCAAACTTAAAACTTCTGCAGGCAATGGTCTCTGATCTGTATTTTGAGAATGGCAGACTTGCGGGTGTTAAAGCCATCTCTGGCCAGGTGTGGTCTGCTCCGGCGGTAATTCTGACAACCGGAACTTTTTTGCGCGGAAAAATCCATATTGGCGATGTCAGTTTTTCTGCCGGCAGGGCAGGGGAACCTGCCGCCAACGATCTTGGGGCAGCCCTTGAGCGCATCGGGCTTCCGGTAATGCGTTTTAAAACCGGTACTCCACCAAGGGTTGATATTGCCACAGTCAATTTTACCGGTCTCGAAATGCAGGAAGAAGACCCGGAAACTCCACCATTTTCGTTGTGGTCAAATACTGAAAGACGTTTTCCCAGTCGGGCATGCTTTATTACCCGCACTACTGAAGAAACGCATCGGGTGATCAAAGAAAATTTCGGACGTTCGGCTTTGATTGCTGGCCTGATAACAGGCACCGGTGCCAGATATTGTCCATCGATTGAAGATAAACTGAATAAATTTCCAGACAAGGAGACCCACAAGGTTTTTCTTGAGCCCGAAGGAGCATTCAGCAATGAAATTTATCTGCAGGGGCTTTCGACCAGCCTGCCGGAAGATGTTCAGGAAGCTTATGTTGCGACTCTGCCGGGCCTTGAAAAGGCACGCATTACCAGACCGGGCTATGGTATCGAGTATGATATCGTTGACCCGATCGATCTGCACCCGACGCTTATGTCCAGGTCGATTCCGAATCTTTTTCTGGCTGGGCAGATAAATGGCACATCGGGTTACGAAGAAGCTGCTGCGCAGGGAGTTCTTGCCGGCATTAATGCGGCTGCCGCCGTTCTTGGCCGCACTCCGCTGGTGCTTGATGCCGATCAGTCTTATCTGGGGCTTATGGTCGAAGAGATTACCACCCTCGGAATCCGCGAACCCTACAGGGTGTTTACTTCGCGTTCGCCCTTCAGATTGAATCTGCGCATGACAAATGCCGAAGAAAGACTTTCGCACAAAGCTTTCGACTGTGGTTCTCTTACATCAGACAAAATGAACGGTATCAGCGCCCGTCACAACCTGCTTGCTGAAATTCAGAGGCGTTTTGAAGAAATTCGTCTGACGCCCGCTCAGCTAAAAGAGCAACTCCCGGGATTTGCAGAGCCAATGCCGGCCTCGAGTGTTTCTCTGGCCCAGCTTCTGCGGCGGCCAGATGCTTCTCCAGCCAGTTTTTCCCGTTATATCCCGGAAATTTCAGGTCTCGATCACCTTGGTATTCTGGAGATTGAGGCGCGCATCAAGTATTCTGGTTACATTGAACAGCAGGAACGTGAATTTTCGCTGCGTGAAAGCATGCAGGCTGAAGAGCTCGACGAAGAGTTTTTTGTCGCTATACCTGCGGCTGTCAGCCGTGAAGCCAGAATGAAAATTCTGGCAGTCCGGCCGTCTACGGTTGGGGCATTGGCACGAATTCCTGGGGTCAGGGCATCAGACCTGGCTGTTATTCTGATGAATCTTCGCAAACGCCAGATAAATAGGGGTAGAAGCAATGAATGAGGTAAAAATCAGAGAATTTCTTTTTCCCTGTCTCGAAAAACTTAAGATCAAGCTGTCTGAAGAACAGTATGGACAGCTTGACAGTCTTGCGTCCGCCATGTTGTCAGACCCAATGTATAAAAGTGTTTCAAAGATATTTGATCCGCATGAAATGGCGATGAAGCATTTTCTCGACAGTCTGGCGCCGGTCTGTTTCAATCTCCCGCTCTGGAAATCAGCGACAATTGTTGATCTTGGTACTGGCGGCGGGTTTCCATCATTGCCACTGGCGGTGGCTCTGCCGCAGAGCAGAATTATTGCAATTGATTCCAGGCAGAAGTCTGTCGAGTTTGTGGCAAGAATGGCTGCTGCTGCTGGCTTGACTAATGTTGAGACTTTTCATGGGCGCATAGAAGATGTGGGCCGCGATGTTAAATTCAGGGAAAAGGCTGACCTTGTTGTCTGCCGGGCACTGTCGGCTGTCAGAACGCTTGTTGAATATACGATGCCGCTGACGCGCACCGGTGGTTGTGCATTGTATTATAAAGGCCCGAAACTTGACGAAGAACTTGCTGAATCGGCCAATGCTTTTGCGGTTTTTTCGGTAGCCGTTGAGAATGTCGAAATTTTAAGGCTTGCTCCACCGGAGTTGCCGTTCGAAAGAAATTTTCTGATTCTTCGCAAAACCTGCGCTGTGCCTGAACGTTACCCGCGAAAATGTGGCCTTGCAGTAGAAAAGCCCCTTTAGGTCTTTTCATGGGCTAAGGGTACACCCGTAAACGCTTTTGCTTATTGTGATTGACTCTGATTGCATTATCTGCTATACTCACCAAACTTATTTCAATCCCGGAGGAAGTCAAAATGGGTGCATGTCCAAAAAATAGAGTTTCAAAACTCAGAGGCCGCAAACGCAGAACTCACTACAAAGCAGCTCCTGTTGCTCTGGCAAAATGCGCACAGTGCTTTGAGCTGAAACAGCCGCACAGAGTATGCCCGGCATGTGGTTACTACGGCAAAAAAGTTAAGGTTCTCGAAGTCGAAAAAGAATAATACCGGTAAAATAGCGAATGAAAATCGCCGTTGATGTCATGGGTGGGGACTACGCCCCCCAGGAACTGGTATCGGGAGCTCGAACTTATCTGACTTCAGGCGGGACCGCCAGTCTGATACTCGTCGGAAAAGAATCGGCCATTCGCGAGATCATGCCAGAACTACCGGCCGGATGTGAAATTTACGACACCTCCGAAGTGGTAGAGATGGGTGAGGCGCCGCTGCAGGCTCTTCGTAAAAAGAAGAATGC
>DAOQWI010000019.1:0-31060 GCA_035342015.1 Candidatus Ozemibacteraceae bacterium
TCTGCCGGCTTCGAAGTTTTCAATCTGGCTTTCGTTCTGATGTTTCTGCTGCTGCTCAATCGTTTTATCAGAGATGCGACAGTTGGCAACGCAGAAGCCTTGCTTCTGCTGCTGCCACTTTTGGCGCAGACGCGTTATGAATCGGTTCTTGCTCTTTTTTGTGCGGTGCCGGTCATTCTTATGCGCCTGCCTGGCAGAGAATACAGTCGTTTCAGTCTGAGACTTGTCATTCTGCCCTTGCTTTTCCTCCCGGTCGCCTGGCTGCGGCTGGTGACGTTCAGTCAGCAGGCTTTTCAGGTCAGCAGCATAGACCAGGCTTTTGGCCTGGATCTTTTTGTTAAAAACATCAGGCGGGCATTGCCATTTTTCAGTGGCAGCGAGAGGGCATACGGCATGGTGCCGATGATATTTTTTTTCGCGGTCGCCGGTCTTGTATGGGTTTTCTTCGACTGGCAGGCGCGTCATCGCGAAGCGTCGAAAGAGCAGCAGGCAGCGTCGGCATACCGGGCTGACAGCCTTTTCCTGCTGGCTGGAGCGTGGCTGTTCATACTGCATGCTGTTGCACGCTTTGCCTACTATTGGGGCGACATGACTCTGCAATACACTTCGCGTCTGGGCATTGTCTTTTTACCGGCGCTGGTTTTTCTTGCAGTTTATCTGTTGCGGCGCCTGACGGTTATGTTCAACTGGAACCGCGCTTGGGCAGCCATCATGGCGGTGCTTGTTCTGCTGCATGGCTGGCCGGCAGCGGGGCAAAACCTGGCGGTCAGAGACATCCTTTTTTATCGTGAATTCAAGACGGTGCGCGAGTTTTTAGAACGTAATTTTCCTGATCGTAAAGACTACATTGTGGTTACCGAGCAGTCGAATGCCATGACACCACTGCGTTACAACACTTTTACCATCGGGCATCTGAATGCCTCTGCCGACCAGGTAAAGCAGGATCTTAAAAACCGCACCTGGCGCTATCTGATCGTGGTTCAGAAGATCGAAACCGACACGGGCAGATGCGTCGATAACTCAGAGGTTAATTCTGATTTTGCCCTCGAAACCCTCTATGAATCACAGCTTTCTATCAATCGTAAACTGCGCATCTCAAAACACATGCCAGAGTAGAGAGAATAACATGCAAAGAAAAATTGCTGTGCTGGTGATCGCTTCTGTAGTTGCCCTGTTTGCCGGGTTTATGCCCGAAATCGCGGCGACAGAGTTTTATTACCAGAATCTTGCATGGTTTTTTATGCTGGCAATAACGGTGTCTGTGGTTGCTTCGTTCTGCGTTGCCGCGAGACAGATCGTCTGGTTTGAATGGTTTTCGCGGCACAAGGCCGTGTTTATTGGGGCTTTGCTTCTGGTTTGTTGTGCGGTTCTGTTGAGCCCGCCAGATTTTAGAATTCTTGCTGATGAGACAAACCTTCTCGGGGTCTCGTTTGAGATGCACAGGGGCTTGAAAACCCGTCTGCCGCTTGAAGGTCTTTTCTATTATCACGGCATGTTTGAAGGTCTGACTTATAAAACCGAGATGCGCCCGCCAGGATACCCGTTTCTGCTTTCACTGGTTCACGGAATCACCGGTTACCGGCCTGGCAACGCTTTTATTCTAAATCTTGGTCTGGCATGGCTGTCACTCGTTCTGATGTATTTTCTGGTGACCGGTTATGCTGGTAATGTGTGGGGTTGGGCGGCAATGCTGCTTCTGACAGCTTTTCCTGCCTTTGTGCAGTCAGCTTGTTCGGCCGGGTTCGAAATATATAACCTGGCTTTGGTCCTGTTGTTATTGCTTATGGTTGCAAAAATGGTCGAAGGCCGTGTTGGAGTCGCGCCGGTAATCTCTGTGCTCCTGCTTCTGGCTTTTTCGCGTTATGAGTCGATCATCGGTTTTGTCTGCTTTGTGCCGCTGATTCTTTTTCTTCAAAGTTCTTTTGTGGCAGGGCAGTGCAGAGCAGACAATTCAGAACCCGTCTGGCACCTGCTTGTGTGGGCGTTTCCGCTTCTGATTGTTCCTGCATTCTGGCTGAGAAGGCTTACTTTCAACACCGGCAGCTTTCAGGTTCAGAATCTTGACGATGCTTTTACCGCTGCGAATTTTATGCCAAATGCGGGTGGCTGGCTTAAATACTTTACTCTAACAGAGTTTTCTGGTTTTGTCGGACCGATAATCCTTGCTGTGGCTGTCGTTGGGCTGTTGCTGAGATTGAAAGAGATGAATCTGGACAAGGGCAATGTTCGAATGAAACTATTTGAGATCAGCGCTGGCGTATTTTTTCTTCTGCACCTGCTGATCAGACTTTTTTATACCCAGGGTAACCCGATGAATCCTTATACTGCGCGCCTTGTTGTCATCATGTTGCCATGTCTGGTTTTTCTTGCAATTTCAGCGGCGGTTCGTATCGCTAATCTGCAAAAACGATCTGCAGGGGTTGCTTCCTGCCTGTCGGCCGGAGTTGTTGCTGTTCTTTTTTTGATAACCAGCTGGCCAGTCGCTTCGGGCGGTCGCGGCACCAATAATCTTGCTCTCTACCGCGAGTTTAAGTGGGTGAGACAACAACTGGGCCGGCTGAGCGTCGGCGAAGAAAGCATTCTTGTCTGTCCGCGGCCGACGATGTATATTCCGCTCGGTTACAGCGCCATTGGTCCTGGATATCTGACGGCCAATGCCGCAAAAATCAATAAAATGCTGGAAATCTGCGCCTATAATCGCCTTATTTTTGTCGAAGCGATTGATTATAAAACCACCAGATCGAACATGCCTTCGCTTCCTGACAAAATACCAGGTCTGAAAGCCGAAGTGATCTTCGAGACACAGATGACCGGCAGCGAAAGATTGAAAATCACCTCTTTTACCCGCTGATCTGGTTTTTTGCCATGCACGGGTTCAAAGACAGGCAACTTGTATGGCATCCAGGTGAGAAGGCGCTTCTCCAGGCCTTTATTGATGAATTTGCGCCTTTGCGTGAATGAAAGACCCCTGACCGGCCGGGTGCTGTTTCAAAGACGCAAAAAACATCATACAAGTTTGGGCAGCCGACTCGTATTTTGCCATATTCGCAGTATTTTACTCTGTGTCTATCTGACTTCATCTGCGGCAGAAAAACTGTTGCTTTGCCTGAAAAATGGTGATATACTGCGGGGTACGTCCCTGCTTCTGTCTTTGATATGGCAGAGGCTGAAACTTATCCGAAGGGAGGTTTTCATTCAGTGAAACCTTACGAAACTTTGTTCTTCACCGAACCCGGCATTGAAACCGAAGCCCTTGATGTTCTCATCGGCAAAGTAGAAAATGCAATCACCAAAAACGGTGGCCAGATCGAAAAGATCGACAGATGGGGCAGGCGCCCCCTCGCTTACCCCGTGGAAAAACACATTGAAGGCAACTACGTTCTCGTGAATTTCCAGGCTACCGGCGATGCCCTTAGAGAACTCGAAAGAACTTATCTGATCAATCAGACGATTCTTCGCTTCATGACCACCGTTCGCGGTCAGTAAGCCGGGTTTAGCATGGCTGGCAATCTCAATAAAGTCTTTTTGCTCGGTAATCTCACCAGAGACCCCGAATTACGGCATACTGCCCAGGGCACTTCGGTCGCCAATTTCAGCATTGCCGTAAACCGCACCTACAAGGGCAACGACGGCGATTTTAAAAAAGAAACAAGCTATTTTAACATCATCGTCTGGGGCAAAACTGGCGAAAACTGCGCAAAATTTCTTACCAAGGGCCGCCCGGTTCTCGTTGAAGGCAGGTTGCAGAACCGCAGCTACGAGACCCAGGAAGGTCAAAAACGCACCGTAACAGAAATCGTTGCCGATAACGTTCAGTTTCTCGGTGGCGGCCGCGGCGATGCCGCTGAAGAAGGTGGCAATGACCCCGGCTTCAGCGCTGATTTCAGCGGTCCCATGGGCGGCGACGATGACGCAGTTCCGTTCTGAGAACGGGCTATAATTCTTTAACCAGCATTCCAACGGAGGAAAAAAATGGCTGAATTTAAAAGACACAGACACAGAAAAGTCTGTCATTTCTGCAAAGACAAAGTTTCTTTCATCGACTATAAAGATATCTCCCGCCTGAGAAGATATATCAACGATCGCGGCAAAATCACCAGCCGCAGATCGACCGGCACCTGCACCGCGCACCAGAAGCACCTTACCACTGCTATCAAGCGCGCCCGCAACATGGCTCTGCTGCCGTTCGCCAACGTCTGATCCGATATTGAAGAATACCGCAAATGAGTAATCCAACTGCCATAAGAACTCTGGGCCTGGCCGTCATGGTGATTATCACTATGGCAGGCTTTGTTGCCGCCACCCAGATGCCTCTTATCGGTGCGCTGGTGCTCTCGGTTGCCGCTTTGCCGGCATTTCTGGTAATTCTGGCCTGGGGAGGCCTGTGGTTTCTGCTCTATTCGGCATTGACCATGACCCTAACCAGTCTGGTCGCGACGCCTTCGGCTGCCATAATGCTTATGCCGCTCATTCTTATGCCTGCGGCATTTCTCTATGGTGCGGTCAAGGTCGGTCTTGCGCCGCTGCGGGCAATGTGTCTGGCTTTATTGTCAGCTACGCTGTTCTCAACCGGAATGTGGGCCGTAACCAACCAGGTCAGCAGTTCTGATGGTCTGCTGCCGGTGCGCGAACAGTTCGCCAGTCAGATTGCGGTAGTTGAAAAACAGCTCGATAAAATCCAGGAAAAGGGCCAGGAATCGCAGGAATCAGTCGAACTGATTCGCGAGAATATCCGTGAAGTCTTTGACTACACAGTGCTTCTGATTCCGGCAACTTTCCTGTTTGTCTGGCATCTGCTGACTCTCGGCATTTTCTATGCCGGGGCGGTGCGCCTTGCCCCCAGATTCGGCTTTCAGATCGCTACCATGCCGCCTTTCACCGATTGGCGCTTTGACTGGCATCTGATCTGGCTTTTTCTTGGTGGCTGGCTGCTTTTCTATGTCGTCGGCGCTGATGAAACAATGCCGATGCATGGTTTTGCCCGCACCGTCGGGGCCAACTGTCTCGCGGTCAGCAGTATCATGTATTACATCGCCGGATTGTCGCTGATTTTCTTCATGTTCGAAAAGTACAAGCTGGGCCCGTTCGCAAGAGTTGGCCTGTCATGCATGGCTCTGGTCTTCACTCAGGCTGTCGTCTGGTTCGGCATCATCGATGTCTGGGCCGACTTCAGAACCCCGAAACCAGCGCTTTTCCAGGCGTCAGATGATTCTGACGACGATTTTTAACTGATAATACCCCAGGAGGAAGATAATGGAAGTTCTGATGATCAATACCGTTCCCCGGGTTGGCAGAAAAGGCGAAATCAAAAAGGTCGCTGAAGGCTTCGCCCGCAACTACCTGTTCCCGAGAAACTATGCTATTCCCGCTACTGAAGGTGCCAGAAACCACCTGAATCTCATGAAAAACTCATGGGAAAAACAGGCTGCCCGTGAAAAACAGGCATTTGTCGATATGGCCGGCAAAATCGAAGGTCTGGTTCTCAAACTTACCCGCAAAGCCGGCGACAAAGGCCGCCTTTTCGGTTCAGTCACCAGCACCGAACTTGCTGAAGAAATCAACAAACAGGCTGGCGTCAACATTGACAAGAAACTGGTTGTTGCCGATCACATCAAGGAAACCGGCGAACATTCAGTAACCATCCGCTTTACCGGCGACGTAAAAGCCCACCTCAAAGTGGTCATTTCTGCCGAAGAAAAGCAGCAGGACTAATTCTCTGAACTGAAGGGTAGTGAGCGGCCTGGCGCCGTTCACTACTTTTTCTGTCTTCGGAACACTTTTCATTCTGCGATCGTTCCGGTAGCCCGGCTAATAACCAGGGCATTTTTCTCCCTGGATACGACATATTTTGTCACTTGCGGGCAGGTATAATTTTCTGGTATTTACCAGACCACCGGAAAACCTCAGGAGGGTTAACATGTCAGACGTTTTTCACAAGGTTCCGCCACACAGTCTTGAAGCAGAACAGAGCCTTATCGGCTCGATGATGTTAAGTGAAGACGCCGTTGTTGCCGCCCTCGAAATCGTTGAGGCCGTTGATTTCTACCAGACCAGTCATCGCCATATTTTTCAGGCGCTCGTCGACCTTTTCAATGCTCAGCGCCCCTGCGACCTGATCACCCTGCAGGAAGAACTGCGCAGCAAGGAACGCCTCGCCGAAATCGGCGGCGTCAGTTACCTTTCGCAGTTGCTCAATGTTGTGCCAACGGCACGCAATGCCGAGCACTATGCCCGCATCGTCAAAGAAAAGTCGATGTTACGCAGCCTGATTTCGGTATCGGGTGAAATCTCGACCAGCGCCTACGACCCCCAGGCTCAGGCAGAACAGCTTCTGGACTCAGCAGAGCAGAAGGTTCTTCAGCTCAGTCAATTCAAGGTTACCCGGCCATATATGCGGGTTAAAGACCTTGTAAAGCCGACTTTCAGCTATCTCGAAAGTCTGTATGAGAATAAACAGGCGGTAACCGGTGTTCCCAGCGGCTTCACTGACCTCGATGAGTATACTGCCGGCTTTCAAAAGTCTGACCTGATAATTCTCGCCGCCCGCCCGTCAATGGGTAAAACCGCCTTTTGTCTTAATATTGCTCAGTACGCCGCCTACCATTCACGAACTCCGGTCATGTTCTTTTCTCTTGAAATGAACCATCAGCAGCTGGTTACGCGTCTTTTGTGCTCTGAGGCAAGAATTGACGGCTCAAAAGTGCGGCGCGGCTATCTTGGCGATGAAGACTGGATGAAACTCTCGCTTGCGGCCGGTGTTCTCGAAGACACACCGATTCTCATCGACGACATGCCGAATGCCAGCCTGCTCGAAATTCGCAGCAAAGCCCGCCGCGCCTTCACCCAGGAAAAGATCGGCATGATTATCATCGACTATCTGCAGCTGATCGCATGGTCAGGCAGCGAAAAGCCCGAGAGCCGCCAGCAGGAAGTATCGGCCATTTCCCGCAGTCTCAAGGGCCTGGCCCGTGAACTTGAAGTGCCTGTCATCTGTCTGTCTCAGCTTTCGCGTGCTGTTGAGTCGCGCACCGACCGCCGCCCGATGCTTTCTGACCTGCGCGAATCTGGCGCCATCGAGCAGGATGCCGACGTGGTCATGTTTCTTTACCGCGACTGGTATTACAACAAAAAAGAAGAGAGCAAGGGCAAAGGCGAAGTAATTATCGCCAAACAGCGCAACGGCCCGGTTGGCGCGGTTCAGCTGGCCTTCAACGAGAATTTCGCCCGTTTCGAAAATCTCGAAATGATTCACACTGAATACTGATGCTCAATTCATTGATTGCCCTCGACCATCGCCTGTTCATGCTTCTGAACGGTGACCTCACCAACGGCTTTCTCGACTGGTTCATGCCGTTCATCACCGATGCCAAAACCTGGCTGCCATTCGTGCTTTTAGCATGGTTTCTCATGATCTGCCGCGGGGGAAAACGCCTGCGGGTGCTGGCGCTGGCGCTGCTGCTGTCGGTGGGTGGCACTGACCTTTTCTGCGCCCGCGTTGTCAAGAAAGCAGTCGGAAGAACCCGCCCCTGCTCGCTCGAACAGACTGACAACTTTCGTTGCCGGCTGTTGTTGCCGGTTAAAACCAGCAAGTCGTTTCCTTCGAATCATTCAGCCAACACGGCGGCATTCGCCGTCGTCACCCTTATGATCTGTGGTTTCAAAGCCGGGTTGCCTTTGCTGATACTGGCATTTCTCGTGGGCTATTCAAGAATTTACGTCGGTGTGCATTTTCCTCTCGATGTCGCTGCCGGCTGGTTGTTTGGTGCCCTGATAGCCTGGCTGATCACCCGGCTGATTATCGCCCGGGCCAACCTGCAGGAATGCGCTGCCCAGCCCGAAACCCTTTCGAATACAAAAACAGCCACAGACCAGACCAGCTGAAAAGAAAATCAGTCTGCTGTCACATTTGAATGGGCTGGCTTTTTCCAGTCCTGAGTCGGCATCGGCCGGATCGAAGAGCTGCCATTACTTACTTTGGCACGGAATTCAGGAATTCAGTGCGATTGCCATGGCTGCAAAACAGCAGCTTCGAATTTTGTCGATTCAGTGCTAAAATAGAGAGCGAAGGCATTTTATTCATTCGGAGGAACAGCAGTGCGAAAGACAATTTTACTGGTCATTCTTGCGTGTCTGCTGCTTTTGGTGCCACCGGCGCGTGCCTGTGACGTCAATCTGTTCTCGATCATTGCCGGAACCAGTAAAACTGATGCTTTCAGCGAAGGTATAACCGGTCTTGCCCAGGCCATCAGAAATCTGGGAGAAAATTATACCGAAGAAAAAAAAGCCGAAAAGTATCTTTTCGAGCTGATGTCACGCTGGGTTGATTTTTCGAGTGCCTTCAACCAGTTTCCGCCCGAATGGGGAAAGCTTGACCCTGCCTGGGGCAGCAAATTCAGTGATCTTGGCCGCATTATCGGCGAAATCCGCCGCCAGCTGGATGTCGACCCGGTGCGTGCCCATGACGAAATGCTGCGCTTTTCACGCCGCCTGTCGTTTCTTTTTGAAGCGATGCCGAAAACTGACAGAGCCAGAGTGCTTCTCGATTTTACCCACAGCTTCGATGGTCTCTGGAGCGCACTGTTTGATCAGAATCACGACCTTCTGAAAGAAAACGCCCAGCTGCTTATCAACAGCTGTAAGGCGCTTCAGACACTGGTGGGCGAAAATGAAAAGTTTCTTGCAGCAAATATGGTGGCCTGGGCCGAGCAGATCAGGGTATTATCTACCCAGGTCAATGTTTTTAAGGCTGCAACGCTGCGCATGACGCTGACAGCTGCAGAGGCTGAATTTGTCAGTCTCAACGAAAAATTCTCGGCGTCAATACCCCATTCTGACCTGAAAAAATGAAAATTTTCAAAATCATCAATGCCCTGACTCTCGGTGGTGCACAGTTTGTGGTGCTTGACCTGGCTCGCCGGGCCAGAGAAGAAGGGCATGAAGTCGAGATTGCCTGCTTTCGTGATGGTCCCCTTGGCGAAGTTCTTCGCAATGAGGGTTTCAAAGTTCACCTGCTTGGCGAAAAAATGCTTGATCTGCCGGCTTTTTTTCGCATCTTAATGCTGCTGCGCGCTTTCAGACCGGATATTGTTCACTCACATCTGTTCAGAGCCAGTTTCTGGGCACGTATTGCCTGTCTTTTTTCTCCTGCAACCCGACTTGTCACATCGGTCCATGGCTATGAAACCAGGACTTTTCATCATATTGAAAAGCTTTTGAGTCGCCTGTCAGACTATATTATCTTTCCGAGTCGCTTTTTGCGTGACTGGTATCGCGGCAATATCCGAAAACTGCGTTCTGATGAATGCAGCGTTATTTACCCGGGCGTTAACATCAGGCCCCCGGGCGTCAGCGCCATTGCTGCCGGGCCAGTGCGAATCGGAACTCTTTCCCGCCTGCACCCGGTGAAAGGCATCGATCGTCTGATCGAGGCCTGCGCTGAACTGAAAAAACGTTCTGTGCCATTTTCGCTGATAATCGGCGGCGAAGGCCGACATCGGGCCGAACTTGAGGCGCTGGCGGCAAAGCTCGATGTCAGCAGGCAGTGCTTTTTCGCCGGCCAGGTAAGCGACCAGCGCGCATTTCTCGACGGCCTTGATATTTTCGTCGCCCCTTCCCGCCAGGAAGCCTTTGGTATTCATGTCTGTGAAGCCATGGAAAGGGCTCTGCCGATTGTCGGTGCCAGAGTGGGGGGCATTCCAGAGCTTGTCGAGCATGGCCAGACTGGTCTGCTGTTTGCTCCCGAGCGTCTGAACGAGCTCACCGATTGCCTCGAAAAACTTGCCAGCTCGCCTGGTTTTCGCAAGTCGGCCGGCGAAAAAGGTCGCTGTCGTGTCGAAACCTCGTTTAACCGACAGACCGGCATCGAAAAGCATCTTGAAATTTTTTCGCGGATGCTCAACAGGCAACCACACGCGCATTTTGCAGTTTCATCGGGCGAACTTGGCGGTGGCGAACGTCTGGCGCTTGGTTTGATGAAAAGTCTCATGGAAAGAGGCTGGCGCGTCTCGGCGACCTGCGCTGGTGCGCCACTCAGCGAGGCTCTCACATCGGCCGGTATTGAATACTCGACCAGCGAAATGTCGGCTGGCGGCTTTTTCTTTATGGCCCGACTGCTGCACGACCTCAGAGCTCTGCGGCCACAAATCGTCAGTTCGCATCTTAACCGTGCCAGTCTGATTTCAGGCATACTCGGCCGACTGACAGGTGTGCCGGTTGTTTCGCATGTGCATGGTCTTAACCAGAAAGTTTACTATCAATACAGCACCAGGCAGATTGCTGTTTCACAGGCGGTCTGCGATCACCTGCTCGATCAGGGAGCCAGCCCGCGCAATCTCTGTGTAATCAAAAATGCCATTGCCGGGCCGGCGCTTTCACCCCGGAAATCGCCCAAAAAGAAACTTCAGGTTTCGATAACCGCCAAACTTCACGCCAACAAGGGGCATAGATGGGCCCTTGAAACCATTGCCGGTGAGGCTGATCGTTGTGGTGTCGACAGAATCCATATTTTTGGCGATGGACCTGAACGCGAAGCCCTTGAGAAGCTGTGCAGCAAGCTGCATTTAACCGGGATGGTCACCTTTTACGGCTTTGTTCCGCAGCCCGACCGTTATTACTCCGAAATCGATGTTGCTCTGCTGCCATCTCTTGGCGAAGGCATACCGCTCAGCCTTCTTGAAACCATGCGCTTCGGAATTCCCTGCATTGCCACTGACATCGGCGGGATCCCCGAAATCATCAGAAACGACGAAAACGGTCTGCTGATCAAACCAGGTGACGCTGATGCTCTGGTGCAGGCTTTTAAAAAGATCGCCATGCCTGAGGTCTATTCTCGCCTGAGCCAGGCTGCTATTGACCGTTTTGCGGCGATCAACGACTATGAAGGCATGGTCGATCAATTCGAAAACCTGCTGCGTCAGGAGTTGAGAGCTTGCTCCTGACCCCCCCTGTTTCTTTATCAACTGTGATTTTCGTGGCGCCGGTAATATTTTCGCGGCTGCAGCAGCGCCACCAGGCTTTTGCCCGCGAACTCGCGGCGCTGGGCTTTCAAGTTTTTTTCGTCGAGCCCCTTATCAGTCCGGGCTGGTCAGCAGTAGCCGAGAATATTGTTGACCGTCTGACGGTTGTAAAACTCAGAGTGCCGTTTAAAGCTTCGTCTGTTCCGGCTTTGCAAAGAATTGTCTGCCGGCTTGCTGCAAAATTGTTAAAAAAGCAGCTTGATTGCAGGTTTTCACAGACGATTCTCTGGCTTGCCGAGCCTTCGCTGGCCGCTCTTACAGAATCATCATGGGGCCGTATTCTCTATGACCGCTGTGACCTGCATGGCAGCTTTCCCGGGCAGAAAAATTCCGTATGGCGACGTTATGAAACCGAGATCGAAAAAAGGGCTGATCTGATAAGTGTTTCACATCCTTTTCTTGCCGAATCAATCTCTTGCAGCCGCGACAGGGTCGTTTTTGCGCCAAATGCCTGCTCAGAAGATTTTCTTGCCCAGAGGCGGGTAATCGCGGATAGCAGCCAATTCATGCCCAATAAAATCGATGATTCTGCTCAGTCTGCGATCAGACTGGTTTCGTCAGGTGCCCACTACGAATGGGTTGATTGCGACTGGCTCAAGATGCTTGCCAGTCTTGACGGTATCGAACTGCACATCGCCGGCACCGGCCGTGGCAAGACGTTCTTCGACCTGCTGCAGCTGCCGAATGTTAAAAATCACGGGCATCTCAATCACAAAGACCTGATGCAGCTTCTGGTTAACTGCCATATTGGCCTGATACCATTTCGTGATCTGCCTCTGATCAAGGGCGTCGATCCGATCAAGGCTTATGAATACGCTGCCTGCGGTCTTGAAGTCTGGTCGCCAGACCTGGCTTCTCTGCACGGTAATCCAATGATCAGCCGTTTTGTCGCAAATCCCGCTGCCGCTGTAGCAGCTCTCAAAGAACACCGTTCTGCACCGCAACCCTTCACCGGGCCCATACCCGTCTGGAAAGAAAGGCTCGCCCCAATCCTTTCCCGCCTGCTGTAACTTTTGCGGATTGCCGGGGCAATCGCGTTAAATTGCGTCATTCCCCGTTTATGCCCCGGAGAGTATAGGCTGGAATCTCGTCCATAAGGGGCGAAGGCATTTTGTGCAATCTCCATTTGCGGGTTACTTGACGTTGCAGGCAATTTAAGTCAGTATATCGCCTATGAAAATTCTCATTACCGGCTTTTTTGGTGAAGGAAACCTCGGCGACGAAACGATTCTGCAGGCAATCTGCAGCTGTCTGCCCGCCGGCAGCAGTGCCACAGTTACCAGTGGCTCGCTGGCGCAGGGGCCGGCTGCACCGGTGCGTCGCCGTGGCCTGGCTTCATGGCCGGCGTATCTGCAGGCGGCCGCCGAAAGCCGTCATGCCGTGTTTTCTGGCGGCATCCTTCAGGACTGGTCATTTGAAGGGGTAACCTGGTTTGCTCTGCGTCTGATCGCCGCTGCCGCCATGGGTTGCAAAACTTCGCTCTGGGGCGCCGGGGTTGGCCCGCTGCGCAGTCGTTGGGCCCGCACCATCGTCAGCAGAGCTCTTCGCCGTGTCAGCCATGCCTGGTTGCGTGACCTCGAGTCGATAAAGCTGTTTGACGAGCTTGGACCGACAAAGGCTGAATTCGGCGCTGACTGGTCGTGGATTTTCCCGGTCAGGTGGCAGGCCGAGCCAAGACAGAATGGCCCGCTCGGTTTGAATCTCAGACCCTGGAAATCAGGCAATTTTACCGATCTTGTGGCGCATCAGCTTCGCCACAATGAACGCCAGATTATTGGCCTGGCTGCGCGTCGCGATGACATGACGGCAATCAGACAGCTGGCTCCGGGCGCATCGATTGTCAGACCGACTTCATTCTCTGAATTTGCCGAAGCCTGCAATAATCTTTCACACGGCCTGGCGATGCGTTATCATGCCGGTCTTGCAATGATCAGAGCCGGCCTGCCGGTTAAACTTGCCGCATACGACACCAAGGTCATGGAACTGGCCACCGACGCCGGGATTCAAATTCTGCAGCAGAACCAGGTCGCCGATTTTCGTCAGGCCCGCCCGGGTTTCTGCACCGAAAACGAAGCAAGGCTGCAGAAAATGCGGGCAGCTTTTGAGAGCATGCTGGCGCAGGGTTGATGATGCTTAAATTACTGACAAAGATCTACGGCTGCCTGACTGCTGCCGAACGAATTTTCTTTGCGACCTTCGATTTTCTTAAATACCGCCCGCAGGCACGTGTAATCTCGGTTGGCAACCTGAGTATGGGTGGCACCGGTAAGACCCCGGTGCTGTTCGAGCTGCTTGCAGAGTTAAAGCAGCATCGCTGCTGCGTGCTTTCTCGCGGTTACCGCAGCCCCTGGGAACGAAGTTTTTACCATCTGCAGGGCAGGGGTCCGCACCCGCCTGAACTGACCGACGAAGCGCTGCTTCTTAACTCCAGATTTCCTGGGGTTCCGGTTTTTCTTGGCAAGAACCGCCACCATGCGGCGATAATCGCAGAAAAACGTTTTAAGCCAGAACTGATGCTTCTTGACGATGGTTTTCAATATCGCCGGCTGCAGAAAAGCGTTGATCTGGTGCTTTTTGACGCGATGGCTGATTTTTCTGAGGCGCAGTTGATACCTGCAGGCCGCCTGCGTGAGCCGGCCTGGCGTCTGCAGCAGGCACAGGCAATTCTGCTGACCAGGTGCGAAACCGCTTCGGCAGAAAAGCAGGCAGAATGGCTGGGCTGGCTGAAACAGCAGGCGCCGAAAGTGCCGGTAATCAGAGTACAAACCCTGTGCGACGGTCTGTATAACTGGTGTGGCAGCAGAATCGACGCCAAAAAAGAAGACAGGTTTTTTGCCTTTTCGGCGATCGGGCGCCCGGCGGGTTTTTACAGTCAGCTTCGCAGTCTTGGTCTGAACCTTACTGAAACTGCCGAATTCAGAGACCATCACCGTTTCACTGCCGCAGAGCTGCAGACTCTTGCCACAAAAGCTGCGCAGAGCAATCTACGCCTGGTTTGCACCGAAAAGGATTTTTGCAAGATTCCAACAGAAACAGCAGAACAGTTGCGCATTCTTACTCTGCGCATACGAACGCTGCCGGTTTCAGGGAAGACTTTCACCTCTGAGTTGGCCGCTCACGGCATCAACCTGACAGAGTGAGTCTCGATATTTCCTGATTGTCAGGGGCGGTCGACGACCAGGCTTGCCAGTTCCTGCTCGGTAATCTGTCTGAAGGAAAAATTGTAACCTTCATAAATTGCCAGTGCGTAAAAAAGAACATCCATGGGGTTGAAAGTCGCTTTCATGACCTGGAAGGCAATGGAGGGCTGCGAGAGCAGATCAACCGCCATTTCTAAAAACGGCAGCGATTCTTGAATGGCGATGAAACCACAGACTGAGAGAAGATTGCCGATCGCGCAGCCCAGAAAAGCAAAAAAACCACCGAGCAGGCCGAATGTCTGCGAGATGCCTCTGCCGGCTTTGCCGACTGAGAATCCGACCAGAACACCAACCGCAATTGCCATCCAGCCAATCTGGTGTTTGGTGAGAACTGTAACACCGGCCCAGATGGCCGCACCGACGACTGCCGAAGCCAGGCCGGCAACAAGAGCCATCGGCAGATTCTGCTGCCCTTCAAGTTCATTTTAGAAGGCCTGCATTTTTAACGGGTCGATTTCGAGAGCTTCGGTCGCCGCTTCCTGTGTATTTTCAGTGGTCTGAAGAACGTTGTTCATGGCAATCCTTTCAATGTCGAAAATTTTACCTTCACTTTGCCTGCCCTGTAGTAAGCAGCGATTTATTTGGAATATCAGCATTTCCCAGGCAGATTTCAATTTTAACAGCAAAAAGGTTGTACAGCTACTTGCTACATGGGGGGAAAAAAATTAAAATTAAAAGAATCTCGACGCGGAGAACCATATGAAAAATATTTTCAGGTCAGTTTTATTTGTTGGTCTGATGCTTTGTCTGCTTTGTTCTGCTGTTTACGCCAGTGTACCTTACCGTCCGGTTCCTGATAACAGCAGTCTGTCAGATGTGTTCAACACCATCAAGGTTGGCGGCCGCTACGAACCGACCCGGGTGCGCCTGATAACCGCTAACGACGAAGCCTGGTATTCTCGCTGGAAAATGATCGAAGAAGCCCGCGACACCATTGATTGCACGTATTACATCGTTGATAAAGATATTTTCGGTCAGGCCTTCATCGGCCTGCTGCTTAAAAAAGCCCGTCTCGGCGTGAAAATCCGCCTGATGATCGACGGTCGCGTCTACCGCATGCCTTACATGAGCAAGATGCCCGACAAGATCGAAGAACTGGCCGCTTTCCCCAATGTTCAGATCAAGCTTTACAATTCGGTCAGCAAATCTCTGCTCTCTGCCTTCACTGATTTCAAAAAAGTCGTGGCTTCAAACCATGACAAAATCATCATCTGCGACGGTATGACCACCATTATCGGTGGCCGCAACATCGGTGCCGACTACTTCGCCCAGAACGGCGAAAATGACATCGTTTACAACGACGCCGACGTTCTCATGCAGGGCGAACATGTTGCAAAACAGCTTAAAGCCGCATTCGACGACGAATGGAACTACCTGAAAAATTCTGTGGTCAAGGCTGACGCCGTAAACTTCAAAAACCAGCTGGCAAAGGTCGATCTGGCTTATCGCGTCATGAGCCGCTACATGCAGGGTCGTGGCCTGTTTGACCCCGCAAAACTGAATCTCTCCAAAGATCTCGAAGAAGCCCTCGTCGAAATGAATAAAGAAATTTCGTTGTTCAAGGGCATCAGCTCATACGCCGCTTTCGACCTGTTCAGAGGTGAACGCCAGAAACCGGTCAAGATTCTTGACAAACACTCCTACTGCGGCCCGCTCAACGGTATTACCCCCTCGATCCTCAAGATGATCGAAGCCTGCCGCAGCGAAGTCATCATGCAGAATCCTTATCTGGTAATCACCACCGAGGTCGAAGCCGCTCTCAAGCGCGCTGCTCAGCGCGGCGTTAAAATCGTTTTTCATACCAACAGTGCTGAATCGACTGACTCACTGTTTCCGCAGGCCTTTTTGATGAACGACTGGGAAAGAATGCTGACCGACATGCCGACCGCGCGCCTGTTTGTCGCTCCGAGCCAGAATGAGCGCCTGCATGCCAAGATCTTCGTATTCGACGGTCTGGTAACCATCGTTGGCTCCTACAACATGGACCCCCTCAGCGAACAGGTCAACTCCGAAGTCGTCGCCGCAATTCACGACAAACCTTTCGCTCAGATGACCCGCAACCGCATTTTCAACCTGATGAAGAAGAACATCATCGAATACCGCCTCGAACGCGACAGCGAAGGCCGAATTGTTAAAAAAGTCGGCCCCGAAGATCACGTGAAGAGCGAAACCGTTAAAAAGATGAACCGACTGCGCAAGCTGCAGTGGCTGCGCCCCCTGATCTGATCGTCTCAAAACAGACGGCCCGTATCCACTTGTGATACGGGCCGTTTGTTTTGAACTGTAACCGGTAGTTTTAAAAGTCGACGGTAGTTTCAGCCGCCTCTGGCTGAGCAGCGACCGCCTGTTGCTGCGGGCGCAGGTCGAATTCACCGCTGCCGTTGCGGTACAGCTTCCATTCTTTTATCAGTGCTATGCGTCTTAGGTCATCCTGACTTACTGATACCAGGCCTTTCCAGGCCAGCTCACCGATTTCGTGGTTCAGAATCGTCTGTTCCTCGACATAGCCTTCGAGCAGTGGTGAAAGATTTTTTCCCAGCTGCCCGCGCACCGTCGGATTGAGCTTGAAACCAAACGGGTTCACGAATAGAAAAAGATGCACAATGGCTGTCAGAAAGATAATGCCGACCAGATGGTAATTGAGCGGCAACGGCTCAATTTCTGAAAAACATTTGAGCAGAATGGTCAGTCCCATCAGCACAAAAATCGGCAGGGCCGCCGGGTTTATCAGGGCTATGAAACCGGTGATGGCGTAGAAGAACAGATTGGGCATGTCTTCGTGCGCCAGTCGCCCCAGCATCGCAAGAGTGATCAGCAGAAAGATGCCTGCCAGCAGATACATGATCTGCATGTCGTTTTCGGGCATAAAATTCCATGATAAAACTGAGCTTGTATCAACCGAGCTCGCCGCCCCTTCAGGGAAAAACAACAGCCCGATCAGCGCGCAGAGAGCCAGAGTCGGGCTGTAGTGATCGTTGTAAAAAGCGTGGCAGGCGACCAGTGCTACCAGCAGCCAGCTGTTGAGACCGAGCCCGCTCGCTGCAGCAGTAATCGGAATCAACACCAGACCGAAATGATTCTTCAGCCGGTTGTTGTCGAGAATAGTAATGGTTCCGGCTACAAAAATCAGGGTCAGAAGCATGCGTAGACTTAAAAACGCCTGCATCGACAGGGCGAATACCGCCAGAAAAATTATGCCCGGCAGTATTTCGCGGCTCTTGAAAACCCAGGTGCAGAGTATGCAGCACAGCAGAAAATAGGCTATATGAAATATTGCTTTCAATCCGAGCAGCGAGGCGCTCGAATCGGCAATCGTCAGCGCGATCGACTCAGGAAAGAAAACCCAGCCGAGCGACAGGTCGAAATCGCGCGCCAGCGTCAGATCCCAGAATGTTTGTGCCGGGAAAGGCGCTGAACGGGTAAAGAAGAACAGAACCGCGACGGTGGCGACCAGCGCCGCGATCCGGTTCCATTCAACCGGAGCCCGCGTCTGCTGTACTGAAGCTGCAATATTTACTTCTGGCATGCTTGAATCTTTTCAGTTCAGTCTTCGAGGCCGAGAATTTTTTCGGGCTTGATCGGCAGGCGGCGGATTCTGACGCCGGTGGCATTGTAAATCGCATTCGAAATGGCCGGTGCCACGCCCATCAGCGGCACTTCGCCGAAACCTTTGGCGCCATAAGGGCCGCGGTCATAGGGGTGCTCGACGATGATCGGGTCGATTTCGGGCGTGTCTTCAGTGGTCGGCAGAATGTAGGTCGCAAAGGCGTTGTTGAGCATGCGGCCGTTGGCATCATGGCGGATTTCTTCCATGGTGGCGTAGCCGAGCCCCTGCAGCGTGCCGCCTTCGATCTGCCCTTCGACCTGCTGCGGGTTGATGGCTTTGCCCATGTCATGGGCCGAAGTTATGCGAATCACCTTGAATTCGCCGGTTTCCATGTCGACTTCGACCTCGGCGATATTCGTGCAGTAGCTGTAAACGAAATAGGCATTGCCCTGGCCGGTTTCTTTATCGTAAGAGGAATCGGGTGCGATGAACCAGCCGAAAGCGCTCGGCATCAAGCGGTAAGCGTAAAGCTTGGCAGCCAGTTCCTTGAAGCCGATCTGCTTGCCTTTCGGGTCTTTTATGAGAAATGCCTGCCCGTCGATCAGTTCGATTTCAGCGGTCGAGGCGGCACCGAGCATGTCGGCGGCCACCTGCAGCAGGCGCGGCCTTAACTCGGCGGCTGCCAGCATCAGAGAGTTTCCTGACATGAAAGTTGTGCGGCTGGCCACAGTCGGGCCTGAATCGGGCACCATGTTGGTGTCGGTTTCGACGACATTGACGAGATCGAACGGCGCACCGAGTGCGTCAGCGGCGATCTGCGCCAGTACAGTTCTGGCACCCTGACCCATTTCGACGTTGCCGATGGCGCAGTGAACCGAACCATCTTTCATGATTGTCATGCTGGTGCCGACGCGGTCGAGGTGCTTGCCGCCGGCACCTAGCCCGACGCCGTAATAAACTGAAGAAATGCCGATGCCTCTTCTCACGTTGCCTTTGCGGTCAGCCGGGGCCTGCCATTTTGCCGCCCACTGTGAGCGTTCGCGGGCCTTGTCGATGGTTTCCATCAGGCCGCATGACTGGTCGAGAACCTGACCTGTGGCTGTTTTTGAGCCCAGTTTGTAACCGTTCAGCCGCCTGATTTCAAGCGGGTCTGCCTTGAGGGCGACCGCGATTTCGTCGATCATCGATTCGCCGGCAAAGATAACCTGAGGCGAGCCGAAGCCGCGGTAGGCACCGCACGGAACCTTATTAGTCGCCACGCCATAAGACCTTACATGAATATTTTCGCATTCATAGGGTCCGAGGGCATGTACAGTGCCACGCCAGAGAACGATCGGGGTCAGCGTCGAGTAAGCGCCGCCGTCGACATAGTAATCAATGAGGGCCGCAACGATTTTGCCGCGCTCGTCGGTGCCGACCTTCATTTTGATCAGGCCCGGGTGACGTTTCGAGCTGGCGATAATGTCTTCTTCGCGCTTGTAAATAAGCTTTGCCGGCCGGTTGAAAAGCTTGGCAACAATGGTTGCCTGCCCGGCCACCACTGACGGAAAATCTTCCTTGCCGCCAAAGCCGCCACCGGTGGTGGTCTGCACGACTCTGGCCTTGTTGCGGTCGATGCCGGCAGCTGCTGCCACTGCGTCATGTACGTAGAACGGGCACTGCATACTGCCATAAACGGTCATCGAGTCTTCAAGGCCCGGAACGGCTATGACGCCGTTCGTTTCAAGATAGGCGTGTTCCTGATACGGGGTTTCGTATTCCTGTTCGAATATGTGAACGGCTTTTTTCATGGCCTCTTCAGCGTTGCCCTTGCAGACGTTGTAGCGGCTGAAAATGTTGTCGTCTTTGTAAATGCGTGGCGCATCAGGTGCAATTGCTTCTCTGATGCCGAGAACCGGCTTGAGCGGCTCGATTTCGACTTTGACATGGCCGGCGGCTTCCTGCGCCTGTTCGAGTGTTTCGGCAACGACTAGAGCGACCGGTTCGCCGTGAAATCTGACATAACCCTCGGCCAGAAATGGTTCGTCATCAAAGACAAGTGGCACAGCGTTTTTGCCAGGTACCTGTTCAGCGGTTATAACGCCGAGAACACCCGGCATTTTTTCGGCGGCCGACTTGTCGATCTTTATCAGACGCCCGTAAGCGTGCTGTGATCTGACGGTAACGATATGCAGAATGTCTGAAAAACTGTAGTCATCGATATATTTTGCGACGCCTCTGAGCTTGTCGAGAGCGTCTTTTCTGGGCATTGATGTGCCAACTACCGGCATGGCAACCTCCTGTGGGTTCATCAGCTTTTTCTGCAGTCTATCACATGCCGGCGCCAGTTTCCACAATAGAAGTTGATCAAATCTGCCAGAATGCACAGAAGCTGCCGGGCGTGCCGACAGCTTCTGTGCTATTGCAGATTTTCAGTTCAGATAGCGGGCTCAGTCGATAATGGCTGTTTAACCTGCAGAATTCTTAATTACAGGCCCATTCCGAATTTTAAGCCGACCAGAAGAATGATTGCCACTACGAAAAACAGCAGCTTCTGCTTGATTTCTCCCGCCGGGTCCTGTGGTGGCTGCTGATTGCTTTCGTTGTTGTTTTCTTCGTTATCGTGGTTTTCCATTTACAGTTCCTTCGTAAAATAGGGTTCGCTGATTCTATCGGCAGTTTTGTGAAAAATACCCAGACGTTTTGCCCGGGTTTTCAGACTACCACAGATGCACACCGGCAACAATAAGTGAATGTCGCCTCTAAAAAATACACCAGAAAGCTGTTTTTTTGCTGCGAATTGTGGCATATATAAGGTTGATTTATTCAACCAGAAATACATTTAATAAGGTCAGGCAAACTTCAATGTATCTTAAGTCACTTGAGCTGATGGGCTTCAAGTCTTTTGGCCGCAAGACGGTGTTTGATTTCACTCCCGGTATCACTGCAATTATCGGCCCCAATGGCTCGGGAAAAAGCAACGTGTGCGACGCGATCCGCTGGGTTCTCGGCGAACAGAGTGCCAAAGCTCTGCGCGGCACCAAAATGTCGGAAGTCATCTTCGCAGGCTCTTCTGAGTTCAAAGCCTCTGCTTTCGCCCAGGTCAAGCTCATTCTCGACAACGAAGACCGCGCCATGCCTATGGACTATTCAGAAGTCAGCATCGGTCGGCAGTTGTTCCGCTCCGGCGAGAGTAACTATTTTGTCAACAACACCCGCACCCTGATGTCGAGCATTAAAGAAATGCTGATGGACACGGGCATCGGCAAAGACGGCTATTCGGTAATCGGTCAGGGCGACATCGATGATATTATTTTTCAGCGCACCCAGTCACGCCGAGCTCTGATCGAAGAAGCTGCCGGTATCACCAAGTTCAAACACCGCAAACAGAACACCCTGACCAAACTTGGCCATACACGCACCAATATTACCCGCCTCAGAGACATCACTTCAGAAATCGAAGGGCAGCTTGGCCCGCTTGCCGAACAGGCCGAAAAAACCCGCAAATTCCAGGCTCTCGCGGCCGAGATCCGTCAGCTCGAAATCGACCTGATTCTTTATGATCTCAACCAGCTTAACGGCGAATTCGAGAACATCAACTCGATGCGCCTCGGGCTGCTCGCCAAAATCGAAGAAATCGAAAAGTTTCTCGCCGAAGTCGACGCCAGAAAGGCTGATGCCCGCGTACGCTTCGCCGAATTCGAAAGCGTGCTGCAGACCCGCCAGGATGAAGTAAAAGGCGTTGTCGTTCAGATCGATGACCGCCGCCGCCAGATGGCAGCCCTGCGCGAAGATATCAAGAGCCAGCAGGCCCGCAGCCAGGCCATTCTCGAAGAAATCGACGGCATCGAAAGCCTTCTGCTCGACGGTGGTCAGGAAATCACCGACGCCGAAAACCGCCTCAAAGAAGAAGAGGCTCGCGAAATCGAGCTGTCGGCGGTTATGGCCGATATCGACGGCAATATCGAGAAGGTGCGCAGCGAACTCGACAAGCACCTCAAAGAGCAGGCGCATGACAAAGACTCGGCCTACAACGTCGCGGTCAAACTGGCTGAACGCCGCAACCGCATTACCACAATAAATCAGCAGATTCAGATTCTCGAACGCCAGCTCGAAAAAGGCGAAGGCGATGTTGCCTCAGCCCAGACCCACGTTGACAAGCTGACCAATGAAAACAACCGTATTGCCGCTGAAATTGCCACGATGCGGGCAGAAATCGAAAAGAACCGCACCCTGCTCTCAGAAGAAATGGCGCGCCTCAGCAAAATCGAAAAAGATTACAAAAAGACCGAAGAAGAGCTCACCGGCGTTTCTGACCAGGTTAAAATGTTTCGCGCCCGCAGCAACCTGCTCGAAGAACTCCGCCACAGCAGCGAAAGCGGTATTTTCCGCGGCGTTCAGGCTGCCCTGGCCCTCAAGGAAACCGGCCGCCTGCCTGGCATTCACGGTATCGTCGGCGAACTGATCAAGGTGCCGGCCGGCTATGAAGTTGCCATCGAAACGGCTCTCGGCGGCAGTATTCAGGATATCATCACCCAGGATTCAGAAACCGCCAAGGCGGCAATCGACTCGTTGAAGCAGAACAAGGCGGGTCGCGCCACTTTCCTGCCTCTCGATATCATGACCGCGCCACCGGCTCTTGGCAGGGCTGAAGCCCGCGGCTGTCTCGGCGTTGCTCTCGAACTGATTCAGTTCGACGCAAAATTTTATACGGTCATGAGCAACCTGCTTGGCCGCATTCTGATTTTTGACACCCTCGACAATGCCGTCGAATATACCCGCAAAAACCGCAATTTTAACCGCATCGTTACCCTCGACGGTGAAATCGTCAGGTCGTCGGGCGCCATGACCGGCGGCGGCGAAACCCGCAAGGCCGGCGGTATTCTCTCGCGCAAACGCGAACAGGAAGAGCTCGAAGAAAAGCTGAAAGCCTTTGAAGGCAAAGAAAGCAAGCTTCGCAGCCTGCTTAACAATCTTATTAAAGAGCGCCAGGTGCTTCTGACCTCGACGCGCGAGCGCGATGACGCGGTTCGCCGCCGCGAACAGTCGCTTGGCTTCTTCGAAAGCAGCCGTGACAAGAACGCCCAGGAACTGAAAACCCGCAGCGAGGAATATTCAAACATTTCACGTGACCGCGCCGAAATGACTGCGCGCCTTGAAACTCTTAAAACTGAGCTTATACAGGCCGGTGAAGAACTTGCCGCGATTGAAAAACAGCACGAAGAGCTCGCCGGGCGCCTTAATGCCCTCAGTGGCCGCGAAGGCGCCATTCAGACCCGTCTCAACAGTTTGACTGCGATGTATGGCGAACGCAAACTCGAAATGGCACAGATTGTTGAACGCAAAAAAGCGATCAAAAAGGAAATCGATGCGGCGACCCGCCGCCGCCGCGATGCCGCCGAGCGCAAAGATCGTGCTGCTGCCGAAGTTGATCGTCTGAAGGTTCTTAGCACCGAGGGCGAAGGTAAGGTTGCTGAAATTCAGGCCGGTATCGACGAGCTTGAAAAGCGCAAGGAAACCCTTGAGTCCGCCATGGAAACCATTCAGGCTGATTACCGCCGTATGTCGAAAGAGATCGATCAGCTCGATCATGCCTACCAGAGCCGCGTGCGCATCGAAGATTCGACCCGCAAAAAGCTCTCTGAGCTCGATATCAAGATGGCCGAGGTCAAGACCCATATCAGCACCAAAGAGGGTATTCTCAGCGGCGAATTCAATCTCGACCTCGAGAATCTCGCACTGGCAAACAAATACGAAAGCCGTGATGAACTCGCAGGCCGAATAAATCAGCGCAAATTCGAACAGGAAGTTCTGGGTTCGGTTAACCCGCTTGCTATAGAAGATTACGAAAAGACCAAAGAGCGTTACGACTTTTTGAATTCACAGATCGCCGATATGACCGAGGCCGCCGACTCGCTCGAACAGGTTATCGCCGAAATCGAGAAGATATCTTCAGAAAGGTTTCTCGAAACCTTCGGGCAGATCAGCGTTGCATTTAACGATATCTTTGAGATTCTCTTTCCTGGCGGCAGCGGCATGCTCAAACTTACTGACCCGGCAACGCCACTCGAAAGCGATGTCGACATCGTCTGCCGACTGCCAGGCAAAAAACTTTCGACTCTTGAATTGTTCTCTGGCGGTGAGAAGGCCCTGATCTCGCTGGCACTGCTGTTTTCGATTCTGCAGGTCAAGCCACCGGCATTCTGTCTGCTCGACGAAGTTGAAGCCGCCCTCGACGAGGCCAACGTGCGCCGCTTTACCCGCATGCTGCGCAGTTTCGCCGACAAGACCCAGTTTCTGGTCATTACCCACAACAAAGAAACAATGCAGGCTGTAGACGTTATCTATGGCGTTACCCTGCAGAAATCCGGCATTTCACGCCCGATTTCGATAAGACTTGAAGATGATGACAAAATCAAAGAATTCACCGTGAGCAAGGCAGGTATGCGCGAGCGAAATTATGCGGTCGCCGCTGCCGGAGCCACCGAGGAGAAACTGCAATGACCGAAGAACAGAAAAACGGCAGCGAAGAAAAGGCTCCCGCCACTCAGACCCGCCAATGGGATGAATCGCGGGTAATCGTTCTGCTGATCGGCCTCAGCCTTCTTATCGAAGGTTTGCTGATTTATTACCAGGCCGGCCCTTCGCAGGCGGTTGTTGCCGGTGTTACCGGTCTGGCCGGGGTTACCATGCTTCTGTTTGCCTGGCTGGTGCCATTCGAAGAGTTTGAAGAAACCAGACCGGTCGATGAAGAGGAAACCGACGAAGAACTCAGACCTGCCGCGTTGCCCGATCAGACGATACAGCCAGGCCAGGTTATAGAAAAAGCCCCTGCTGCGGTTGCCGAAGAACTGGTTAAAACTGGCGAAGCCAGCGCCGTTCCTGGTGTTGCCGTCGTTGAAAAGGCAGTTGAAAAGCCGCTGGAAAAACCAGTCGAAAAGCCTGTTGCCCCTGTCGAAGAAGAAGAGCAGTTGTCATGGTTTCAGCGGCTGACAAAGGGGCTTACCAAGACGAGAACCGGCTTTGTCGGCAAACTCAAAAAACTCGTTCTTGGCAGTACAAAAATTGACGATAACCTTCTCGATGAGCTCGAAGAAGCCCTTTTTGAAGCGGATGTGGGCGTAAAAACAACTCAGGAGCTCCTGCAGTATCTGCACAAAAAAGTCGACGAAGAAGATATCACCGATCCCGACAAAATCTACGCAATCCTGCGCGACCAGCTGCGCGGAATGCTGACGCGCTTTTCTTCAGATGCGGTCTTCAACCCGAACGGCCTGACTGTTTATCTCATAATAGGTGTGAACGGGGTTGGCAAAACTACGACAATTGCCAAACTTGCCCGGCGCTTTGTTAAAGACGGCAAAAAGGTAGTTCTGGCTGCCGGCGACACTTTCAGAGCCGCGGCCATTGATCAACTCTGCATCTGGGGTGAACGCGTCGGAGTCGAAGTTATCAGAGGCAGCGAAGGCGGCGACCCGGGTGCTCTGGTGTTCGATGCTATTCACGCAGCCAAGAAGCGCGAAGCTGACCTGCTGATCGTTGACACCGCCGGTCGTATGCACGTTAAGGCCAATCTGATGGCCGAACTGAAAAAGGTGCAGAAAATCGCCGAAAAGGAAAGCAATGGCGGCCCGCACGAAATTCTGCTGGTCCTCGATGCAACTACCGGTCAGAATGCTGTTCAACAGGCCAAACTGTTTAAAGAAGCTCTGCCGATAACTGGTCTGGTTGTTACCAAACTTGACGGTACCGCCAAGGGTGGCGTTCTCTTCGCGGTTGAAGAGCAGATCAGCGCTCCGGTCAAATTCATCGGTGTCGGTGAAAAGATGGATGACATGATGCCTTTCAACCCCGAACAGTTTCTCGAAGCCTTGTTCGCCGACGATTCTGAGAAAACCAAACAGAGCGATTACAACGTGGTTCAGTAAGCCTCTTCAGATTCTCTCGGCTGAGAGAGAATATTGAAACGAGGAATCGTCATCCCTGCGAAGCAGGGATCTAAGCCCGTATTGACGAGATCGCCTATATCCGTTCCGGGCATGAACGAAGGAATAACGGGAGAAGATCGCCAGATATATAATGTGGCGGTGGGCTTAACGAACCGTCTGGTTGGCAGAATCGGCATTGGCCGCAGCCACGCTGTCGCAGAAAAAAAGCTGCTGCCAGAAGTGCAGTTCTTCGCTGACTGAATTCTGCAATCCTTCTGAAATGGCGGCTGCCAGCCCGGCAGATTCGCTGCCGTTAATTGAGTCGATTCTGCCTGCAGTTTCAAGAAAAGTTGCGGCTGAACTTTCGAGTCGGTTGAGAAGCAGCGGGCTTTTGCTCAATTTATCGGCAATGACGGAACCTGGCCCGAGAAAGTTCTGTTCAAGCCATTTTAATGATTTTTCTTTGCTGACATTTTCATGATCGGCCTGACTGGCACCAGTCTGATAAAAAACCTGCCGGGTTTCCTCTATTTTGGCCGGATTTTTGATCAGGTCAATTTTCAATCGCAGAATCTCGTAAGCTTCGGCCGAAATCTCGCCTCTTGTCAGTTCAGCAATCGAGAATCCGAGATTCTTTACTCCGGTTTCCCATGTTGCAGATGCGATAAAACCGAGACTTGGTGGTCTGGTCGCGGCGCTGCCGTGGGCAAGAAAGAAACGAACCCATTCGCGGCTCAGATTGCCATTGTGTTTCTGACTGTCGGGGTGAGCAACCCGCTGTGCAATCGTGGCTTTTTCGCATAGATCAAGCAGTAGCTGGCATCTTGCCGCAAAATCGCCCTGAACAAAGGCACTCATGTCGCAGGCTGAAGCGTTGCCTGCAACAGACAAAAGCAGCAAAAAGAAAATAACAGTGCCCGCGAACCGGGCACTGTTATTTCTGATAAGCATCAGATCAGTTTTTGTTTTCCTTGGTTTCAAGAACACGGGTTTCGAAAGTGCTTTCCACGACAGTGACCGGAATCACCAGAGATCTTTCGTTGTTGTCCTGATCTTTGGCTTTGAGTTCGATGGTTACCTGTTTTTCACCGTTGATTTTCATCGGCATGTCTATGGCGTAGCTGGCTCTGGGTTTCTTGTCGAGATCGTTGATCTTGACTCCCGCAAGGTTGAGAGACGGAATCAGAGGCACAGCCGGACTGTTCGAAGGCATCAGGCTGCGGGCGCCGGCGCCATCATTGTCGCTTATGGTCAGAGTGGCTTCGGAGAGCGATCTGAATCCGGTATTGTCGAAGACGTGCACGTTGACCAGCAGGCGGCTGGCTCTGCGGAACTTCGGCACTGCATCGGCGAAGACGTCGGTTACCAGGATACTGTTCTGGCCGATCTGGCTTGGGTAGCCGGCACAGCCTTCGATTTCTTCATTGTTGAACGAGCTGATTTCAGCGCCGCCCTGCAGGTTGAAGCATTTAGCCGAGAGAGTACACTTCCCGAGCTGGCTCACATCATTCGGAACCGGGCCTGAGTCATGAATGTTTTCGTCGAGTTTGAAGACCCAGCGGCGGTTGTCGACCTGCGAGACCAGTTCAATTTCAAGGCTCGGCGGGTCGTTGTCGATGCGTTCAACTGCTTTGATAAGGTTGTTGTCGACGAGTATCTTCTCTTCGTCAGCGACCGACATACCCAGATCCTGGCAGGCCTTGGCGTGATAGAACTGGTGGGTGATATCGCGGGCATCAGAGCCGATACCATCGTAAACCGAGCCCATAACCGTGTAATTAAGTGTGCCTATCCAGTTTTCGAAGGGCTGATTCTTCTGGAACGGGCCATTCGGGCCGTATTCTTTGATGGTCGTTGTGAACGAGGCACCATTGGTCCAGTTGTTGTCAGCGTAGAAACCCGGATCATCAGCTCCCGGGATAAGCTTAACGGCCGAACCGGAAATCTTGGCTTCGGGCTTGAAGATTTTATTGTCTTCAGAATTGTCGAGAACGTTGGTTTCATTCTTCAAGGTCTGGTAGGCGGCGAAGAAGTCTTTGAATTCGGCGTGCGGGTTATTGTCATAGGCAGCAAAACCCACATTAACATCGGTCACATCATCGCCGGTGGTCTGAATAACCGGGGTCGGGTTGTCACCAGGTGCCTGAACCAGTGTCGGAAGCGTCACGTCGCGGGCCAGCACTTCGATGCTGTCACCGCCGGCATTGAAGAATTGATTGCCTGAAAATTTCCAGCTCTGGTTAAGAATGAAGTTTCCGGCAGGTTCGCCACCATTGGCGAGTTTCATGCGGCCGAGAACGTGAATCGGGTTGGTGCCGGCAGAGTGATTCGTGCTGAGTGAATCTTCGTCGGCAAACAACGGAACCATACTGCTGAAGCGCTTTTCATTCTTGCCGTCGCCGAGGTCGTTGGTTACCCACGATACTCTCGGGTAGATTATTTCGAGGTTAAGACTGTAGGTTTCGGGGTCTTTTGGAGTGTTGATCTTTTTGATCGACTCGGCCGGAACCACGATATTGACAGAATATTTGCGGTCGCTGAGCAGGGTTTTGCTGACACCCGGGTCGGTGCAGCTGCCCTGGGCAACGAGAATGCCGCGGTCATGTCGCACGTCAGCTCCAAGGGCGGTTGTTGGTGTGGCAATCTGGTATGGGCCATTGGGGCGCAGGTAGAGTGCCCACTGTATGAAACCCCAGTCTTTATCGTCAGGTTCATTCTTGAGGTCGGTTCCGTGTACGAATTCCGGATCGCCGCCTTTGGCTCTGCCCGGGTTGAACACGTCAGATTTGATCTTACTCTTGATATCGCTGAGGCTGCCCGCCGGATTGTAGTTGTAAACATGGGCGGTTGCCGCTTCGTTATCGATTTCAGAGATGTTGGCCGGAACTTTGTAAGGAAGCGCCGGGAACAGGTTGGGAATCTCTTTGTACAGCTTGGCGTAGTAGCGGTAGTCCCAGACGCCTATGCCGTCATAGGTTTCCAGATTCAGGTCGACTGAGCCGGTATAGTTGGCGTCGCGAACGAACTGGGCGTCGAAGCTGATTTCGATGCCGCTGAAGCTGTTGTCTTCGATAAAGTCGATCTTCGAGCCGGCGCCTTTGGTTGCTGGCGCAACACCGGGCATGTTTTTCCGGGTGGCAGGTTTCATGCTGATGTTGGTGACGAAGCTCGGGCTCTGATTAAGATTCAGGCTCTTTGCAACGACTTTTACCATAAAGGGTTCCAGGTTGACGGTTGTGGTGTTTGCCGTCAGCTGGTGCGGTCTTGAATTATTGCTGGTCGGGAAAGTGAAATAGTTATAGGTCATTGAACCCCTGATAACATAGTTACCTGGGTGCGGGAACTTATAAGTGAAGGTTCCGAGTTCGCCTTCACCGTCTTTGGCTGTTACCAGGCTGTTGATGACTTTGTAATCGTCGATGCTGTTGCCTTCTACCCAGTCGACAGACCATTTGATCGAGGTTGGTCTACCGGCAGCTTCAAACATATTCGACGGGAAGCCGCAGAACTCGTTGTCGCCGTTTTCGTCGTGCCTATATTCGCCTTTGTCGTTAGGAATAGTGTTGAGCTTGACGTTGGCATAAAGCTTGGTGTTGGTGGTCGGGTCAACAATGTCACCCATCGGCTTGAATTCCTGGAATTTGCCGTTGATGTAGGGCTTGTAACCTTCAACCTTGAAAACCAGAGAGTCGTGTTCGCTGATTGAGGGATTGTCGGTGATTGAATTGTAGGCAATATCAGGCTTGTCACCCTGGGTAACAATAATGCGGTGAACCGAAGTGCCTTCGTAGTTTGCCGGAATCTTGGCAAGGTTGACGACCGCAAGTTCGCCGGGAAATTTTGAAGCTTTGGGAGTATCCACATCATCGCTGACGCTGAAGGTCGGGGTGCGCCACTGCATGGTGCCGCCAGCCTGAAGAACTGCATGCCTCACCCAGTAGTCATAGCCGGCTTTGACTTTGCCACGGTCTTCTTCGGCTCCGAGAGCGCCAGTGCCCTGTGGATATCTTTTAACGGTTTTAAAAATTTCCTGTTTCAGTTTGACGATTTTGAAATCGTCTGGTTGCGGGCTACCGGTAACGTCAACAATTTCTTCTACCTTTTCACCATCAGGGCTGGTGGTAACTTTGATTCTTTTCCAGCCAGAGGTGGAATCATAATATGATGACTTGTCAGGTGAGTTAACTTCAACTATGGCCGCAGCCATTTCTGTGTCAGATGGGAGCTTTTCAGTTCGTAGAACATACAAATAACCATCACCGTCGATGCCGATATCGTCGACAATGCCATTCAATACGCCAAGAGGTTCGGCAACCGGGTTGTCATTGCTGACGTAGTCGAGTTTCTGTATCAGGCCGGTATTTTCATAATATTCATAGGCGATACCACCGCGACCCCACCATGAATCCTGGACCACAAACTTGTCGGCATCTGAACCGTAGATGAAGTCCATGCCGCCGCTGTTGCCAAAGTCTGAAGAAACACCGATGACCTTGAGGTTTGCCGGGGTTACGCCGATGCCTTTCAGGTAATCACGGTTGGTAATTATATTCGAAAAGTTGGTGCCTTCGGCATCGGTTGAAATATCGTAGGCAGTGGTTTTGCTCAGATCGCTTGCAAGAACCACACGCAGGGCTGCGTTGATCGAAGAGTCTGCTGTGAACGGACCTTTGCGGGTTCCCTGCGGGTTGAAGCCGTAGCGGCTGCCCTTGGTCGAAGTTACAACTGTAACTGTTGAAAGCTTAGTGAGAATACTGTTCTGACCAATTGAACCGCCGGGAATACAGTTGTCACCGCAATATTTGCCGTAGGCTTCGCGAACATCGACATCGAGCGAAGAAAGCATGCCGGCGCTCTGTTCTGCCGGGCTGCTGCAGGGATTGTTATCTAAAGCGGCGTAAAGATCAAGGGTTTTCTTGCGATGTTTGTAAATGCGCTTAACAATACATGAAAAGAGAGTGTTCGGGTTATTCTGGTGGCCAGCTGCCCCCTCATTCCAGAGCTTTAGAGGTTTCATGCTGCCGTTCTTGCCGATGGTGCCATCGAGAGCTTCACCTGCAAACTGCGGGTGGTGGGTGGTTCCGTAGGCATAATAGGCAACGCCGGCAAAATGCGACGGTATGATAACCTTGTTCGGGTCTGACTCATGGGCAAGACCAGAAGTGGCGGAAAATGTGCCATCCCAGATCGGTGTCCCGATCGCGCCGTCTTTGGCATTGAGAAATCTTACTTCGGTCGGGCCGCCGAAATTAACCGCATAGGTGTAAGTTTTGCCGGCAATACTGAAGTTTCTTTTCCAGTGGCTGCCTTCAGTGGCTGAGCTCATGTGCGGTGTGCCGGGGCGGATATACTGCGAAATGCCATCCTGAGTCGGTTTGACGACCTTAAGGT
>DAOQWI010000020.1:0-30919 GCA_035342015.1 Candidatus Ozemibacteraceae bacterium
TTTCAGACCATAAACGAAGCGAACACCAATGGTGGCCTGCGCAACAACTGGTGTCACAGCCTTGCCCGGCCGGGCACCTGGTTTGTCGCAGCTCATGATCGCGGCCTCAGCATCTGGAATATCAACTTTCCGGCATCAAACCCCGAGCTCTGGAAAAACATCGATCATGCCAGATCGGTCATATCGCGGCCGATCACTGACATCGCTTTCGACGGAACACGAATCTGGCTTGGTACAGGCCGAGGTGTTCTGCTGCTCACGACTCCGGTCGAAAAGTTCTTCAATGATTTTACTCCGAATCTCGTGAGTTATTCGCGCATTCACGGACTGCCGGCCAACCGGGTCAACGCGCTGATCGCCCATCGCAACTCAATATGGGCCGGCACTGATGGCGGGCTGGTGCGCATCAGAGAAGACCGTATTCAGCTGATCACCGCCAGCTCAGGCAGCGCGCCAGAACGGGTCAGAAAGCTTGCCGCCAGTGGCGACATTCTCTGGATCGGCAGTGATCGCGGTCTGCAATTTATCAACACAGCAATGGTAGACTGAAATGGAAAACGAAGTCAGAAAAAGGCTCGACGATCTACGTAACCTTATAAGAAGACATGAATACCTGTATTTTGTCGAAGCGAACCCCGAGATAACCGACGGCGAGTTCGACCGTCTGATGCAGCAGCTGAAAGATCTCGAAGCGGCCTACCCAGACATGGTAACTCCTGATTCGCCGACGCAGCGGGTCGGCGAATCGGTTACTTCGTTCAATTCGGTCAAACACCGGGTTCCGATGATGAGTATCGAGAACTCGTATTCAGCCGGTGATATCAACGACTGGTTGGCCCGTTGCGAGAAGCTGCTCGGACACAGCCCGTTTCCGGTTGTAGCCGAATTGAAAATCGATGGGGTTTCCGGAACCTTTCATTACCGCGACGGCATTCTGCAAAGCGGGGCCACCCGCGGCAACGGTATCGAAGGCGATCTGATCACCGGCAATGTCAAAACCATCAGGTCATTGCCGCTGAAGATAGATTCTGCCCTCGACATGGATGTACGCGGCGAGATTTACACGCCCCGCAAGGTGCTTGAAAAGCTCAACCAGGCCAAAATTGAAAATGGCGAAGAACCTTTCAAAAACTGCCGCAATCTCACCGCCGGCACGATCAAATCACTGGACCCTTCAGTGGCCGCAAGTCGCGGGCTGCAGACAATGGCATATGGCATTGCCCAGGCCTTTGAACTTGGCTTTAAGTCACATTCTGAAGTATTAACATATCTCGGCAAGCTTGGTTTCAAGATAAATGCGGCCTGGCGCCTCTGCAGATCAACAGACGAAATCGGCGAATTTATCGAGGACATTGCCCGCCGCCGCAGCGAATTCGACTTTGATATCGACGGCATCGTCATCAAAATCGACAATCTTGCCTGGCAGCTCGAACTCGGCAGCACCGCCAAAGCACCGCGCTGGGTCATCGCCTACAAATACCCGCAGGAAAGAGCAGTATCGCGGCTGCTCAACGTTGAATGGCAGATTGGCCGGTCGCAACTCACACCGGTGGCTCACCTTGAGCCTGTCGAGCTTGGCGGCACGACGGTGTCGCGAGCCTCGCTGCATAATCTCGACCAGATCAGAGAAAAAGATATCAGAATTGGCGACCGGGTGATTGTCGAAAAGGCAGGTTACATTATTCCGTATATCGTGGAAGCCTTGCCAGATCAGAGAACTGGCAATGAACAGACTATCAACCCACCAGAGCATTGCCCGACCTGCGCCGAAAAAATTTATGTCGGGCGCGGTGACGACGACGAAACAGCAACAGTGGTCAGGTGCCAGAACCCGGTCTGTCGAGGGGTCATTGCCCGTCGCATAATTCATTTTATCACGCAGATGGAAATCGAAAATTTCGGCCCGCAGCTCGTAGACAGACTGCTTGAATCAGGCGTGATCAAAAAAGTTGAAGACATTCTGACGCTCGACGCGACCACATTAGCCGGTATCGAAAGAATGGGCGAGAAATCAGCTGCCAAGATTGCCGGCAATCTCGCAGCAGCGAAAGCAAAGCCTCTATTCAGGCTTATTTCGGCGCTTGGCATCAGCAACGTCGGCATTGTCGTCAGTGAAAAAATTGCGCTGCGTTTCAACCAGTCGTTCGCCAGCTTTCTTGCCGCTGACCTGCAGGCGCTTACCGAAGTCGAGGGCATCAAAGAGCGTGTTGCCAGCTGCATAATCGACTTTGTTGGCGACCAGCAGAACTACAGCTTTATCGAGGCCCTGAAAAACTGGTGGCATGGCCCTTCGGCCGAAGAACTTGCCAGTCAGAAAGCTGGCGATCAGCTTAGCGGCAAAGCTTTCGTGGTAACCGGTGAAGCTGTGGTTCCGCGCCGCAGGATCGAAGAGCTGATCAAGGCACATGGCGGACAGATCAAGTCTTCGGTTTCGCCAAAAACCGATTATCTGTTGATCGGCTCTCTTGAAGGCGAAGACTATGTTTCGACGAAAAAAACAAAGGCCCTGCAGCACAAGATTCCGATCATCAACGAATTTAAATTGGCAGAAATGCTGGGAATAAGCTTTGAAACCATCAAAAACCAGGGGTAGAATCAGCGAAGTCTTTGCTTCAATTCAGGGTGAAGGGCTGCATGTCGGCACAATGCAGCTTTTTGTCAGACTGGCTGCGGTCACTGAAGGACAGGCAGAAGAACCAACCTTTGTCATAAAAACCCTGCCCGGGTCGCGCAATCATTTTGCCCGCAACCCGGTCACACCTTTGCGCTTTTTTCAACTTTTGTCAGAGACATTTGCGCTAGACCGTTTTTTCACCGTCTCTTTCATCGGCGAAGAACCGCTCCAGCAGGCAGACTTTCTCTGCGAACTGCTGCATATTCTCAAAAAAAACCGTATAGACACCTTTGTGCAGACCACCGGAGCTCCGCTGTCAGGCTTCGAGAAGCTGAATTCTCTGGTCAGCCGCTGGTGCATCGACCTCAGATGTTTTCAGGAAAAAACCTGCAGCCGCTACCAGAAAACGCTGGAAAAAATAATCTCTGTCACCAGCCCTGAAACCACATATTTTCGACTCGCCATCGATGCGGATGACGACCCGACAAAATTGATCGCTATGCTCGAAAGCATGCAGGTCGACGATTACACGCTGGTTTTGCAGCCATGCGCAATTTTTCCCGCCCATATCAGTGACTGGGACACCGGGAACATAATTGACTGGATTCAACTGTTCAGACCTTTTTTCCAACAGGTGCGATGGATTCCTCAGGTTCATAAACTGTTGCGAATTCTGTAAATTTAAGATATGGTAGTGTAAATTTATTTGTTTAACCTACCCAGAAATGACGGTGCGATTATGGCTCTAAACGATAAACTATTTCTACCGAAAGACATTGTCTGTCCAATCTGCGGCAAGGAGTTCAAGCGCTACCTGCTGAAAAAGAAGCAGTTCAGCCTTGATAAACGCGATATCGATTATCGCCCGGTTTATCTTGGCAACATTAACCCTCGCTATTTCAATGTTTGTGTCTGTCCTCACTGCTATTACGCTGCCGAGGACAAGTATTTCTGCCCGCTGATGTCAGAAATTGAAGCCAGACGCAAGGCTCTACTCGACAACCACCGCTCACAGTGGGATGCCGCCAGCCGCGTCAGAGCCGCTTCTTCTGGCCAGCAGATCTGGAAGGATATTGAAGCAGAAAAGCTCAAAGAACTGACACCAACCAATATTGCCATTCTGCGACAGATCAAGCCCCTGCTTGAAAGAGTTGCCGGCGGTCTCAAAGACAAAGGCAAGCCATTTAACGAACTGCAGAAAGACGGTGATCTTGAAGCCGCTATCCGCAGCTGGGAACTGGCAGCAATATGTTGCAAAGCCCGCAAAGCCAACCATCGCCTGCTTGGCTACACTTATCTCAACGCCGCCTGGACAGCCCGTGACGCCGCTGAACTGGCAACAGATCCGGCACTTCAGCAGCGATACAGAGATTTCGAAAAAGCCTACCTCACCGAGGCTGTTTCATTTCTGACGATCACCAATGCCGCCACCAGCGTTGACGACGCCTTTATGCCAGATGGCACGAGAATTCCGAAAGAAAACATTCCGCAATCGCGGGTGTTTGAGATCATGTACATTCTCGCCGGCGCCAACCGTCTGCTCGGCAAATTCGACGAAAGCAACAAGTATCTTGAACAGATCATTTACGGCAGTCAGAGCGCCCAGGGGATCATTCTCTGGTTCGTTAACCAGGCCAGGGAAATGCGACACGAAACCAACACCCAGCCCAACATGCCAATTCCCCAGGATGAATCTGAAGATGAAGATCTTGAATAAATCAGCCCGCTCCGGCGGCGCCATCGCCATACTGATCATTCTGCTGCTGTTAATCGGCGGCGGCGTGGTTGGCGGCGTTCTTTTCTCCGGCAGCCGACAACAGAAGGCCCAGACCCAGCTGCTGGCCGAAGGCTATCTTAACTTCAACCAGGGGCAGCTCGAAAAGGCCTACGAAAAGTTTGCCGATGCCAGCCAGACCTTCTCAACCAGTCTTGACCTTTATCGCAAAGTTGCTTCAGGCACATTTCTCACCCGTGAAGAAGTTAACGAAGTGCTTGTAACCCTCTGTCTTTCTATCGCACATGAGAAGTTTTTCATGCTCGAGACAGACACAACCTGGGTTAAAAAAGCTGAAGAAGAGCTGAAAAATATCACCGACGCCGAACGAAAAAAGGAAATCAGCCAGAATCTTGCCACCGCCAAGGAAATAATTGAGCTTCTGACGCTGTTCAAGGCAGGCGACTACGAGAAAGCCATGAAAGATCTGCTTGAAGTCGAAAAAAAGGCGGCGGTTTCTGATCAGGATTTCTTTATTTTCGAAATCAGATTTCTTATTGCCTGTGGCAAATCACTGCAGGAACCCGCAATCATCAATCAGGCCCGCGAACTGCTTTTCTTCGCAACCACCGATCTTGGCATCAACAATGAAAAGACCCGGCAGCTCTGGGGTTTATTGACCAACTGATCTTGAAGTACAATCCGCAAAGTTTCGAAAAACAGGCCGCTCTATGGCCTGTTTTTGCTTCTTCAGGCAGTCTTATAGAAGACATTATTCTGCGAGCCCGCCAACTATGGGGCCTGAGCCCGTTGGGCTGGATCGCCCCCGGCAGGTCTCAACCGGGTATTTGTGAAGATCTCATTGCAGAATTCGGAATCGACGCCTGTAGAGTCGCCCTGATCAGTGAATTCCCACACCCGCCCGCGGAGCCGTTGAATCAACTTGAAACAGCGTTCAAATGGCTGGCGCGAATTTTTCGTGACTCTCAGACAGACTGCAATGACAGCAACCCCGGCCCATGGCTTGAAGCGGCAGCACAGAGCCGCGACCACATCCTCTGCCGCAGCGATCTGCGGGCAGCGCTCATGGCAGTTAAACATGCGGCAAAGGTTGCACCGCCACGGATCAAAGCCGGCGGGCGCTTAAAAAGACTGGTTATTGCCTGCCTTTACCCTTTTGTGCCGATTCTGGCCGCACAACTGGCCGGGTCACCCGGGGAGCTTCTGCTGTCTGTGCCACAGATAGCAGAAGAGTTTCCTGAATATCTGTGCGTCAGATTTGCCATCGCAGACGGCGGCTGGCACAACAGGGTTTTTAACACTCAGCATTTTAAAAACGATCCCAAAAAAGCATTGCTTGAAGTAAAAGCAGTGGCCAAAGCAGTTGGCAGAAGAGAGTTTTTCATTCAAAATGCCGACGGGGGGCTGAAAATATGTTTCAGCTAAGCCAGCGCGAAGTCTTTGAACTCAGAATTCTCTGCCTGATACCGATTATCATTGGCTGCAGCATGATGTTCTTCGGCACCGATGCCGTGCCATTGCAACAGTTCATCGCCACCGGTGACCAGCAACTCAGTATCAAGCTCGACCAGGCTTTGAAGAGTGTCAGCAGAGTTGAACAGACCGGCGAAGACGCCCTCGACCATATCGTTATTAACGAGGCTTCAAGAGAGCAGCTGCTCGCCTGCCCCGGCATCGGCTCGAAAACAGCCGATCTGATAATGACAGAGCGCAGATTTGCTCCCTTCGCAGACTGGCGCGATTTTGACGACCGGGTAAAAAATATTGGCCCGGCAAAAATTCAGGCCATGAAAGAAGCCGGAGTAAGAGTTTCACGCGATGAAAAGTAAACGCAAAAGCCGGCTTTTTACAGCGCCACCGGATATGCTTGTCGGCTTCACCTCAGTATTTGTCTGTGGCCTGCTGTTTTCAGCTCTTCTGCCGGCCGGCATGCATATTGCAATGCTGGTTGCCGCTGTTTCCTGCCTGCTGCTCTCTTTTCCTGAAATATTCAGCAGACACAGGCTTCTCTTTCTTGCCCTTGCCGGCTTTCTTGCTGCCGCTTTCTATGGCAACCTGCGGGCTGAGCCAGAAGCGAATTTTTCTCACTTTCTCAGCCTCGACGGAGTAAGAGGGCATCTATCCGGACAATTCAAAGGTGAATTCAGGCTGAGTCGAAGCGGCAGCATCAGATTCAAGCTTCTCGACGCTACTTTTGCAGCAGACGATCAAAATGTGAAGGTGCCTGGGCTGGTCGAATGCATTGTTAAAAACCCAAACCTTTTTCCGGAGCCTGAACAACAATATGCCCTCACTGGTGCTTTTTCTGTGACACAACCCGGACGACCACCGACTTTTAACGCAGAGCAAATCAGCGGTGTAACCTCCGGCCCAGGGTTGACCGGACTGGCTGGAAGAGTGCAGCGAAAGCTCCGTGACGGGCTTAATACAGTATTGCCGCGCCGGCATGCCGGCATTGTCACAGGCTTCATTCTTGGCGATACCAGCCAGATACCACAAACTGAGAAGATTCTTTTCCGTGAAACCGGCATCAGCCATCTGCTCGCTGTTTCCGGGCAGCACATCATGGTCATTATTGTTTGTCTGGCGGCGCTTCTTCACTGGCTGAAGGTTCCACCCCTGTCGCGCAGCATAATGACCGCCCTGTTTCTTATTTTTTACGCCATGACCACGACCGGCAGTCCTTCTGTCTGGCGTGCTCTGATAATGTATCTTTGCGTCGCTGTAATTCTGCACATAGAGGCTTTTCCGTCACCGGTCAGACCGGTTTCAACTGCAGCTCTGATTCTGCTTCTCTATCGGCCGGCCCTGATTTTTAATGCCGCCTTTCAGCTCAGCTTCACAGCCGTATTGAGCATCGTCTTTCTACGCGAACCCATAGAAAGGCTGTTTCGCAGGTTTTATTTCCCTGAGACTTTTTCGCGTTACATGGCAGTTACCCTGGCCGCCAGCTTTGGAACAATACCGATGACAGCAATGCTGTTCGGAACCGTTTCAGCTTCTTCGCTGCTGGTAAACCCTCTGATAATATGGTCTTTCAGCTATATTCTTCCGGTTGCCTTCATTACTGCGGCCCTTTCAATTTTCTGGCCTGCCGCCTCAATAATCGTGGCCCCCGGGCTTTCACTGGTTCTTGATGGTCTTCTTGCGCTTTTGGGGAAGGCTCAGATGATACCCGGTCAATATTTTTATGTCGGCAACCTGCCTGGTTTCATAATTGCCGGTCTCTACGGTTTAATGCTCTTTCTGGCAGCGACCAGCAACCGCAGACAACTTGAAGAAGAGCTGGCGCAGATCACAGGCGCAGAAGCATCTTCTATCGTCGGCACCGGCATTGAAAAAGTGCCCGCGCAAAAAACGGCCGAAACTTTAAATAAGCAATCATCGCCCTTGGTGGCAAAGACTGATAGACACCCGTTCAGGCATGCCCCAACGCTGACCGCAATGGACGAAATGCTCTGCGAATGTGGCCTCAGACCACTCAAAAACCTGAAAACCGATGAAAAAACGCTGATTCCACTGCAGAACCTCAGCATCGACAGTCAGAATCTTTATCATCGTATTTCTGACCTCGACCGCAAAATTTTCGTTGCCGAGCCAGAAAGGCTTCTGCAGTCACATATTTTTCTGATGGCTTTAACAGGCAATGAAATCCTCAACCGCATCAGTACTCACCTTGATCCGCCGCCCGCGCCGGGAGAAATCCGTATCGGCCAACCTGTCAAAGACCGTTACCTGGCAGCTGCAGTTCTCGCCGACACTCTGCTTCATTCGTCGATTCTTACCCGGGCCCGTTCAGATGATTTCATGATGCTGATCTCCCGTGGACAGGGTGTTTTTGCGAGAGCTCGCCGACAGCTTGAACGCATTCTTGAAAATCTGAACTTTGAAGAAAGCATCGAGCAGCATTTTACTCTGCGCCATGATATGCTGGCGTGGTGTAACGAACTTATTAATTACGATTTAAATAGTAAACAGACAGATAGTAACCGCCTGAGGCCTGAACAATAATGAAAAGAAAGTTTCTTATCGCGCTTCCGACCATGTATTTTCTGGTGACTGGCCAGTTCGGGCCAGCTCTCAAGCAGTTTTTTTCAGTGCTCTTTCTTGTTCTGACAGTTATTTTCTATTTCGTCAGCCGCAACACCGAAGATCAGTATCACAGCCATTATTTTGGCAACTTCAAGAGTGGTATGCTGCTTCTGGGCATGGTGGTGCTTATCTGCTCAGCCTTTCCGGTCGGGGGCTATCTGGCAGAACCTTTAATCATGCCACATTCAGACCAGAACGCTGACGCAATCGTCGTTCTGGCTTCGGGGGCAACCATGGCTGGCGAACCTGGCTACAGCGGTTTTCAAAGGGTCACACACGGGCTCAGACTTCTACAGGAAAACCGCGCGCCAATGCTGCTCATCAGTACCGGTTACGCCTCATACCTCGGACACGCCGAAGCTGCATGGGTGGCCAGTTTCACGTCGATGTTCGCGGTCGATCACTCGAAAATAAAAATTCTGGTAAGTAAGGATATCGTAACAACCGCTGCCGAAGCGGAGTATCTCGAAAAAATGTTTGCTGCTGCCGGGTTAAAAAAGATACTGCTCGTAACCAGCAATGGGCACATTTTTCGCTCTGTTCACACCTTTGCCAGAAAGGGTTTCGAAGTGCTTCCGGCACCAGTTCACACCAGAGAAAGCGTTTTATATGCCTCGGAAAGCTACCTGACTTCACTGCACGCGGCCATTCATGAGTGGATTGGCATTATCTATTATGCCATCCGCGGAAGAATATAAAAAAAGTTAAATTATTTTTTCCCTTTTTTCCTTTTCATTTGATTTACCTGTGAGACCTCTTCGCGGTCATCAAAAATCAGGAGGAAAGAAAAAAATGGTAAGTGTTAATCGTGTTCTTATTGCCGGTAATCTCGCCCGTGACCCACAGATGAAAGAAACCAGCAACGGCCGCTCGCTCGCCACATTCCCGGTCGCCATCGACAAGCGCTGGCGCACCAGTTCCGGTGAGATGAAAAAGGAAACGGCTTTTTTCAGAATTGTTGTCTGGAACGGAACCGCTGAACTGTGCAACCGCTACCTGAAAAAGGGACGCTCAGTACTCGTTGAAGGCCGCCTCGAAACAAGGTCTTACCAGAACAGCGAAGGCAAAACCCAGTATATCACCCAGATCGTCGGCGATCAGATCACCTTTCTCGGCCGTCCTGAAAATGACGATCACAAAACCGATGAAGACCCGTCAATCATTTAAAGAACCCTGAGATACCCTTAGACAACGGGCCTCCGGTTCAGGCGCATTGTATTCGGCGCAAACCGGGGGCTTTTTTCATACTTTTTCATATCAGAAAAGCGATGAAAAATTCGTCAAAATAGCTTATAATAGCTGTTAACCCATTTTTCGAAGGGAATTCATGAAACCGCAATATCGATTAAAGCTTTTTGACTTTCTCAATTGCCTTTCAGACATTCTCGACTGGATAAGCCCGGTATTGAACGATCATCACAAGCAGGTCGCCCTGATTGCCCTGCGCATCGCGGATGCTCTTGACCTGCCGGTTGTTGAACAGAACGAGATTGTCTGTGCCGGCATTCTTCATGATGTTGGAGCGATTTCACTCGCCGAACGCATGGAAACCCTCAAGTTCGAATATGCCAACGGCCAGGTTCATGCCGAAATGGGTTATCAGCTGATCAACATCTTCGAGCCGATGCGAAAGGCTGCAGAGATGATCAGGTTTCACCACACCCCCTGGAACCACGGCCAGGGTCGTTTCTGCAGTGGCTGGCAGGTGCCGCTCGGCAGTCGAATTCTTATGCTTGCCGATCGCGTTGCTCTGTTGATACGCCGCGAAAAAGGCGTACTCGGTCAGACCGAAGAAATCAAGGCTAAAATCATTGAAGCCGGCGAAGCAATGTTTGAGCCAAAAGTTGTCGAAGCCTTTCTCGAGCTGGCCGGAAAAGAGTATTTCTGGCTCGATCTGGTTTCACCAATGATCAGCAAGCAGCTTGAGCAATCAGTCATGCTCGAAACGATTCACATGAACAAGCGCGAACTGCTTTCTTTTTCGAGCCTGATACGCCGCATGATCGACTTCAGAAGTCCGTTTACCGCAACCCATTCGAGTGGGGTCTCGGCCACCGCCGAATACCTCGGCATGCTGGCCGGCCTCAACGAGCACGAATGTTTCGAACTGAAAGTAGCCGGCTATCTGCACGATCTTGGCAAACTGGCAATTCCGACCGAAATTCTCGAAAAGCCGGGCAAACTGACCGATGATGAGTTCAATCTGATGCGCGGGCACACCTTTTATACCTACCGCGCCCTCGAACCGATAGAAGACCTGGCTTTGATCAACAAATACGGCTCTTATCATCACGAAAGACTTGATGGCACCGGTTATCCGTTCAGGCTGAAGCGCAAAGATCTGCCGCTTGGCTCAAGACTGCTGGCAGTTGCAGATGTTTTTACAGCCCTGACTGAAGACCGCCCCTATCGCAAAGGTATGTCAAACGAGCAGACGATCATCGTCATCGATAAAATGGGCCAGAATAACAAGCTCGATGCCGAAATCATCGAACTGGTAAAAGCCAACCACGAAGCAATCAATCAGGCAAGAATCGAAGCCCAGGAAAAATCGCGCCAGGAATACCGAACATTTCTCGGGCAGCTCGGGGCAGGTGCGGCGGCATAACCGGCACACCACCGACCTGCGGCGAGTAGCAAGGCAGAGGGTTCACACAGTTTAATCCAGCCCTCTGTCACATTTGAATTCAAAGGGTGTCAGTTTGTGCGTCATCCCTGCGTTTGTCCCCGAAGGGGGAAAGCAGGGATCTAAGCGGTTTAAAATCAGACTCCCGCCTCCGCGGGAATGGCGGGGGACTCTCTAATTCTTGTGTGACAGAGGACCAGCCTAACTGAATTTTACGGTTCTGCTTTGAAAAAACCCAGCAAGGCGTATAGCTTGAGGGCATTTTTGAGTTCTTCTTCCGAAACCCACTCATCATTTTTGTGAGCAACTTCTTCGTGCCCCGGGCCAATGCCCAGAGTCGGAATACCGGCCATGCCGGCACTGTACACCCCGTCGGTCGAAAATGGCCAGATCTTGTCAACCGGCTCGGCGTCAAAAAGCTCTTTAAAAGCGTTTGCAAGCTGGTGAAAAAACGGGTGATCGGTCGAGGTTTCCCATGCCGGATGTTCAGCTTTCCATTCGCTTTCCTTGCCTTTGTATGATGCCCCTTTATATACAATCGGGGTAATATTGGCATCGGGCCAGTTTTCATCGGCAATCAGGCGGCGACCGACTGTCTGAAGGTTTTCACCGAGCGCCAGACGTGCCGTAACATGAGTTCTGGCACGATTCGGCACAAAACTCTTGCTCTTCGGCCAACTCTCGATGGTTGAAGCGACCATCGTCGTTCGCTGCAGAATACTTTCGGGTTCAAGCCCGTGTTTGAAGCGTTCTTCGGCATCGAAATTCTCGATGGCGAGCAGAGCCCGGGCAAGCTTATAAGCTGCATTACTGCCGGCCTCAGGCACTGAAGTGTGCGCGCACACGCCGGCCGTTTCCACCAGCATTTCGAGCTTGCCGCGCTGGCCTCTGGCGATCTGCATTTTTGAAGGCTCACCGAGCAGCACCATATCGGGTCTGATGGCAAATTCTTCGAGCAGCTCTTTGAAAGCGAGACCTTCGGCGACTTCTTCTTCTGTGCAGAAGCAGCCAAGCAGCACGCAATTGCGGTCAAAATTGCGATCGAGCTCACGCGACAGAGAAATGGCCATTGCCATCGCCGCGAGAGCACCCTTCATGTCGCAGGTACCCCGGCCAAAAATTCGCCCGAACTTACGCACAGCCTTAAAAGGCTCATCACGCCACTCTTCAGGGTTATCGGCACCAACCACATCGATGTGGGCGTTGAAGGCAAGAATCTTAAAACCGCTTTCTCTGGCTTTTTCGAGCTCAGCCCTGAGCCAGGCAGCTCCCTGAGCAGCCATATCAGCCGGTGGTTCACCTGAAGTGTGTCTGGGAAGCGATACAGCAAGCACGCTGCCGCGCGCATCGACAAAACAGGGGATGTTACGGTTATTGAAAAAACTGACCAGAACTTCGGCACATTCAGCTTCCTGGCCACTGAGAGACCTGCAGGCAATCAACCGCGACAAAAGCTGCACGCAGCCTTCGTAAGAGTTCTCACACTGCTCATTTACCTTTTCAATAAGATCCTGCATCCTGATCCGTTCGAGACCGTCCATCGCGGCTGCCTCCTGTTTTGTTACAGAAATCTATCTGTAACATGATACTCTCTTTGTTTAAAGTTGTGAACAATACCTTACCAGTCGGTGTGGCAGCGCCTGCAGACATAGGGGTCAGAATGACAGGCCTGGCACTTCTGCGGGTTGGTTTTTGCCGCCAGACCATGGCGGTAGCGAACCCAGGCAAGGGTATGATCTTTGGGCTTGCGCGAATGACACTCGATGCAGGAAGAGTCTTCGTGACACATGCGGCATCGCTGCGGGTCAGAACGATAGGCAAGCCCATGCTTCTTCTCATAATTGCCGGTGTGGTCGGCGGGGTACGGCGTCAACTTATGGCACATGACACAGTTTTTGGGAGCATCTTTGCCGTTGTGACAAACCAGGCAGTCTTCCATCTGCGCGTTGATCATGTGCCCATCAAGGTTTTCCCATTCGGTAATGCCGGGGTGGCAACGACTGCATTCGAACTTCTCATGCTTTTTATGGGAAAAAACAAAATCTTTTCCGAGGCGTTTGCGGGCGCGCACTGTCTCGCCGGGCTTCTCGAGATGACAAAGGCCGCAGTCGCTCTTCTCGCGAGTCTTGAAGTGGCACTCAAGACAGCGTTTTTCGCCGGGACGCCCGAAAGTATCGTCAACTTCGACTTTCTGCGAAAAAATACCGCCGACGCTCGAAGCAACAATGTTGGTCGGCCGCAATGGCTGCCAGCCCGGCGGCACTGCCGGCATCACCGTTTCGCTGCCTTCACGGTTTACATGACAGACTGCACAGTTGACCGAATTCTTTTCGTGAGTTTTATGTGAAAACCGCAGATTGGCCTGGGTTTTATAGCTGCCTGCCCAGACAAAGCAGGCAAATGAAAAGCACCACAAAAGAATTAACGCCTGTAGTTTGCGCATTTAGATTGGCTCCGGCTTGATCTTGCGCCATGATACAACATTTTTGCGCAGCTGTTAATGCAATTTTAAAAACCAGAAGCCCATGGGGGTGGTATATTAAGAATAACTCTCTACCGGAGAAAACAAATGACTGTCAAAAAAATCTGCCCCTGGCTGTGCGCAGTTCTGATAATTCTCTCTTTCGCTTCAGATACTTTTGCCATTTCGCCTTTTGCCGACCAGCCGGTAACCATTTCGCAATCTTCAACATCATCCGGGTCGGCCGGCAGTACCGAAGCCGAAAAACCCGGCCTCTGGCAGAGGTTTGTCAGCAAAGTGAAAAAAGGCTACCAGAAGCTGACCAGCAAGCTGAATCAGGCACTGACCGACGATAAACCGCCGGCATTCGTCAGCAGTTCCGGCAAAATCCCCGGCCACGACGGCCGCCAGTTTGTCTGCCAGGGGATCTGTTATCTGCCGGAACAGGTTATAACCCCGGCATCCGAACAGAGCAAACCTCGCAAATATCGTTATACTCTGCTTTCTTATTACCCCGAACTCGACTATACCGATGAACCATCACAGCTGGTCGTCGTAGAAACTGCCACCGGCAAGCCATTACGACGCTTTGGTCTCTACCAGAGCAGCGATAAGCCCTATACCGGGCACGCCGGCGGTGTAACCGTCGCCGGGAAATACATCTGGGTCGCTTCCGGCTTCAAAATTTACGGTTTCCGGCTCGAAGAAATTCTCGACTTTCTTAACGACAAAAGCGCCAAAGCACCAACTTCAGCCGGCAAGGGCATACCTGCCAGCCTGAATGTGCCGGCAATCGATCTGACCGCCGAGCGCATCTTCGAAGTAGACAGTAAAGCAAGCTTCGTCAGTTTCGACGGCACGCAGCTCTGGGTCGGCGATTTCGTCAAATCTTCAAGCAAAAACTTTGCACCGGTGGCACATCACACCCAGAACCCGTTCGGTCGCAACACCTGGATCGCGGGGTACAAGACAAATGCCGACGGTCTGCCCACAGCTTCACAGAAATATACGTTCAAAGATGGCGACACGACAAGAACCGCCTTTAAACCAGATCGCCTGATCTTCTGCCGTGAATCGGTTCAGGGCATGGCCATCTGCGGTAAATACGCGGCTCTGAGTCTGTCTTACGGAGCTTTGAACGCCAAGCTGGCGCTTTACAAAAACCCGCTGAGCACGCCGTCAACCAAAGTGAGCTTTAAACCGGCCGGGCAGTCGAAGACCTTCAGTGCCGAAGCCTGGGAACTCGCCGACGAAAAGAACTGGTTGAAAACCGCCGAAATCGCCGCTGGCTCTGAAGACCTTGAATTCGACGGCACCAGCATCTACGTAACTTTCGAAGGCGCGTCACAGAACTATCGCCAGAAATGGATCTCAATCAACCCGCTGGTCACGATTTCAGACCGTTTTTATCTGATTAAACCCGCTGAGATTCTTAAAAAGTGACGCGGGTCTCGAAGACAGCGGTGTTGTTTTTTGAGAACTGGCCGACCGGGCCAAGTGACTCGGCGCCTTCGCCATTCAACTGGTAACCCAAAACAAAAGTCAGGTAGTCTGATTTAACCAGAAGAATCTTCGGGGTCAGCACATATTCGCCCGAGGTAAAGTTCTTGAGCGCGTTGAGTTCAATCTGCAGCTTTTCCTGCCTGAAGTTCTGCCGCATCTGCAGAGAGCTGAGATATTCGGTTTCATTGAGCTGAAACGGCGTTGTCGTCAGCAGATCAGGCACATGTGAAACCATGCCCTGTACATTGACGTAGAAGTTGTTGGGCAGGTTGCGGTCGGTGCCGAGCAGAATGCCGTAATGGTCGCTGTAGAACTTTTTGCCGATATGACCGTTTTCAAAGGTTGTCCAGGTGCGGTTGCGGCTCAGAGCAAACTCGTAACGCATGAGAAACTCTTCGGTAACATTGACGCTGCCGTCGACGGCGAAAGTTTCATCGAGCGGGTAACTGCCATTAAAGATGCCCGGCTTGTCCTGGCTGATAATCGGCAGACGCTCTTTCATTCGCAGGTAATGCCAGCGCATTTCGAGCTTAGGGTATGTAGAACTGAGTTCCACGTGAAACTGTGGGTCGAAGTCAGCTTCACTCGCGGCGTTGTACACCCCACCCTTAAACAGAAGCTCGGTGGCAAGCGACTTATGAATTGCATAAGCCCATTTGCTGAAGATCGAAGGGAATTCACTCGCAGTAAAATATGGCAGGTAATGCCCCGAAAATTTGAAGTGTTTATTGATGTACCAGGTCGCCCTGACACCCGGAATTTCTTTTTTATCTCGATCATAATCATTCGCCAGCCCATTATGGAAATAGCGCGAATTGATCTTGTCGACAAACGAGAACTTGTCGCCGCTGCCCAGGCTTTCTACCAGAAGACCGGCCTTGAAATCGAAGTCGCCGGCCTTGCAGAAATAGTAGTTTTCGCCCGGAAACACTTTCCACTTCTTGTTGTTATCTTCGGTGTAATAATTGACCCGGCCACCGGTAACCAGTTTGCTGCCGTTGCCAAGTTCTTTCTCGAAGGTCACCCGGCCCTGGTCGAACGACGAAAACTCGTTGTATTGCCAGTTCCACCAGCCGCTGATAAACGGCCGCCTGACTTTGGGCTCAGAACTGCCCGAATCACCCCAGTCATCCCAGCCATCATCGGCGGCAGCAGGCTGCCCGCAGAAAACCAGCAGCAGCATAATCACCGTATAAAATACGGCCCGCCATGTCGCCCAGGCATTGGCCGGTCGACGCTCTATATGCAGAAAACGGCTGATCTGCATGCCTCCAGTTTTTATTTTCTATAAAACCTATCGGCAAACCCAACCAGCCGGGTTAGTGACAAAATAGGTCTTGGCTGTCATTCTCGCGGCTATGGCAGGTAGAATGCAGGAAAAAATACCGCTAAGTATTAGATATCTGCCGGCACGGAGACGACATATCAGATATAACTCATCAAAGCAAATGAGATGCAGAAACGACATAGAAAAAGCCCGAAGGCAGGGGTTCTGCGCTTCGGGCCGGTTGGCGAAAAGTGAAAGGGCGTTATTTTTCCATGTTGCGCTGTGAGAATTCGTCGTCGCTCAGCGGCAGATCGTAGGCGATCTTGGCGGTTTTAAGGCTGGTCGAGGTGCCTTTGACGAGGTCTTTCATTACCACTTCTTTCGGGGTCCAGATTTCCTGGATCTGTTCGAGATTCGAGGCGGTCATCTCCTTGATCATCTTGTCAGGAGCCTTTTTGTCATACATTTCAGAACGCAGCACGACGAAGGTGTTTTTGCAGACCTTCATGATAACTTTTGCGTAGCTGGTGTTGGCATCTTTTTTGGTTACCGAAATCGAGTAAACATCTTTGTCACCGAGCTTTTCTTCTTTGAGGTCGCTGGCGACATAATCGTCGGCTCTGATGTCATCCATGTCTTCGTAGGTAAAGTCGCTCGAAACGAACGCCATGGCGTAATCTTCGGCGACGATCTTACGGGTTTTCTTGAAGGCCGAGAGATAGATCCATTTCTGTTTGTCGCGGTTCTTTTCGTTGACCAGATAGGTGGTGTTGCGAATATCTGGCGGCGCCACGAAATGAATAAAGTTGTCTTTATTGCTGCCATCGATCTTGCGGCGTGAAATGGTCAGCTTGCGCTCGCGCACGCCGCCGTTCTTGTCAATCAGATCCATCTGAACATTGGCTTTTGAGGTCTTGCCAATGTAACGGTCTTCGACTTTCTGCAGGACTTCCTGGGCTGTGAGGGCCATGGCGCTTACAGCACCAGCCAGAACCATAACCAGCACGAACATCAGTATTTTCTGTAGTCGCATAATGCCTCCGCGATAGTACGTTATTTTAATTTTAACATAAAGAAAGAGCCGGGGTAATACCCCGGCTCCTGGCTTCTGATCTTACTTCAGATGATAGACATGAAAACTTTCGTAGATAAAGGCGCGGTCCTGCTGAAACAGCTGCTCTGAAAGCTCGGGTTCATAGACCAGGCGGTCGAGGTTCTGGGCATCGAGTTCGCGCGGGCGGGCAAAAGTGTAGCGCCAGGCCATGCGCGAACCGGGGCGCGCCAGTTCGAGAACTTCGCGAATGATGCCGTTGAAAACTTCGTTGGTCATCCATTCAAAGATATTCGACAGGTTGAAGCGGTCGTAACTGCCCGGCCCGTCTTTTTTGAGCACGTCGCCGATCGTTCCCTGAAAGATTTCGAGGCGGTCGATATTCTTTTTCAGTTTCGGGTAGTTCTCGCGCAGCAGATAAGGCGACATGCCCTTTTCGTGGAAATGCCCGCCCAGCATCAGCAGACACATGAAATAGTTGTCGGGGTTGAAAAATCTGGTCATGCCCAGAGTGCGCTTACGATTGAGATTGCCGGCGAAATCTTCGAAATCGACCTGGGCAAAAGAATGCGCGCCTTTTACCAGACTGAGAACGCCGCGGTTGAGCAACAGGCGATGCAGAGCATTCCAGCGTTTCTTGCGGAAATTGGCATAAACTTCGCGCTGCTTTTCGAGACTGTCGGCTTTGAACAGCTTCATCAGCTCTTCTTTGCCATAAAGCCAGCCAAGCACGGTGCGATAGAATTTGAAGAATTTTTCGACCTTGCCGCACATCATGATGCCGCTTTTTATGTGATGCAGGTTTTCATCCCAGAAGGCGGTGGCATGGGCCGGCATGTGTTTTTTGATGCGGTTATAGAGTTCAACGCGGTATTCCGGCGACTTTTCAGGCTTAAACAGGAACGGTGTACCGAGCGCATCGATGAATTCATCATATTCGAGTTCCATGATCGCGGCACGCTTGTATTCAAGCATCGCCAGAGCGGCGGGGTTGAGATCGATAGAAATCAGCTTCGCCGGGTCTTCGAGCAGCAGGCAAAGCGAGTTGCAGCCGCCTGAGGTTATCGAAAGAACGTTCTGACCGGGCTTAACTTTTAAAGAGACCCGGTTGAGTTCGGGGTCTTCCCATACGTTGCTGTAAACTACTGCTGGTTTCATTTTCAGAGTCTCCGATCTTTAAATTCGCCCAATCAGGCGCGGGAAATAATCTTTACTATGCCGGTGGTGCCATCGAGTTCAACCACGTCACCGGTCTTAACTTTCTTTGTAACGCCGGTGGCGCCGACAACCGCTGGCAGACCAAGTTCGCGCGCCACGATTACCGAGTGTGACAGCATGCTTCCCCGCTCGATGAGAAGAGCGGAAGCGGTCGCGAACAAGGGCACCCAGCCCGGGTCGGTGCGGGCGGCAACAAGAATTTCGCCATTCAGCGACATATCGTCACTGGGGTTGAGAATGACTTTGACCTTGCCGGTTACCTTACCAGAACAGCCACCGATGCCGCGAATGATATCGGGGTCGTCGTCGCCGGCCTGTGCGGGCAGCATGCCGCGGGTCAGGTCGTTGCAGTAGGTGATGCCGGTGGTTTCGATGCGGTCGGGCAGCTCATCCATGGCCCGGTATTCATCGAATTCAGCGCGGCGCAGTGCGGCCAGCTCGCGCAGTTTCTGGCTGCGGGCGGTGCCGGTGACGTATTCGAGGGTTTCCTGCATTGTCAGATAGAAAATATCATCGACCTTATCGAGCAGACCGCGCTCGACGAAGCGGCGACCAAAGGCTTTGTAAATGCGACTGACCAGGCCGTACATCCTGGTGCGGGCAAAGCGCTGGTATTCGCGCACCGCCATGGCCTTTTTGGCCCAGTTGGCAACGAACATCAGAATATCGATTTTCTTGATCAGACCGAAGCAGATTGCGTCATCGCGCAGCAGGGTTCTGACTTTGAGCTCAGCAACTTCGCGCACTCTGCGTTCTTTTTCGCCGACATCGCCCTCTTCCGGCATCGGTGCGGCAGAATAGTTCTTGATCATATCGAAGAGAAACTCGGGCTTTTCGTTCATCGACGGTTCTTCGAGCTTCAATTCACACATGGCGCGATAACCGTATTTTTCGAGGTAATCGGCAACCTGAGCGCCCAGCTGCTGATGGCTGGTCGGGCGGTCGGCACCAGGAACCGGGATAAACATCTCTTTAAGCTGCACGGCGGTTTTATTGCGGAACAGCTCTTTAAGCTCATCATCAGCCGAAACGAACCGGGCAATTTTCTGAATCGTGCGCAGCGGCAGAGTGCTTTCGACATTGCCCTGACCGGCAAGCAGGTCGTTTTTAAGAGCCGGGTCGGCGTTGAGCTCCCATTTTTTCATAAGCGCATCGAGCACGCCGTAGAAAATCATCGCCATAAAATCGTTGATGATCGGCGCTTTCCAGTTGGCCAGCACCGTGTTGTCGAGTTCGTTGAAAATGTCGACCAGCTGATGCGCGGGCGCCGCATTGAAGTCGAAATCCTTGTATTTGTCGTATTGTTCCTGATAAACCCGCATGAAATGCTTAACTTCGGCATCAGTGCGCCAGAAGCGATATGCCAGGTTCGCGCCAACCAGCGCCAGCCGCGGCAGTTCACAGAAATACTTCTGGAAAAAGCCCATCGGTTTATGCTTCACCGTCTTGTCGTAGCTGACCTTGACGCCCATCATGCCTTCCATGAAGCGGCTGTTGTAGCTATAACCCGGCAGAACCGAGATCAACCGGTACCAGTTCTTCAGATTGTAGTAAATACGCCCGTTCAGAAAGCCGAGCATATTGGCAAAGGCAAAATCGTTGGCCTTGATCTCTTCTTCGGGCACCATCAGCACCTGACAGAACTGCACATAAACACGGTGATACGCGTAAATGGCAAACGAGAAGGTCAGCGGCGTCGTGACGCCCGAATAGCTCTCGACGATGTTCGAGTTATCCCAGATCGTTGAATACTGGCGTTCAGACGGAACCGGCTGATCGATGGTCGTGATCGGGCGGGCCTGCAGAATGCGAACCCGGCCGTCGCCGTCGATCGTCCATTCGATATCCTGCGGTACCCCGTGATAGGAACCCTCGATGCGATGGCAGACCGTGGCGATACTGCGCAGCTGTGCTTCGCTCAGACTCGGCTTTTTCGCCTGATCGGCCGCCACTTCGACGGTTTTCGTGCCATAGTTTTTCTCGCGGTCGAAAACCAGCTTTTCAACCTTGTCGGCCAGCTGCGTTTCGATTACCGGGTAGTTTTCTTTTTTAAGACAGATGAACTGATCGGAATCAAGTGTACCAGAAACAAGACCTTCACCAAGGCCGAAGACTGAGGTGATAAGGATTTCGTCCTGATAGCGGGTGGTCGGGTTAACGGTAAAAGTGACGCCCGAGGCGACGCCGTCGATCATTTCCTGAACGACTACGGCCATCGAGACGTCATCCTGCGGGATGCCGCGCATATTGCGATAGGCAACGGCCCGGTCAGAGAAGATCGATGACCAGCAGGTAACGACCGCTTCACAGATTTCTTCGTCAGTGCGCCTGAACAGGCAGGTATCGAGCATCCCGGCGTATGAAAATTCTTTAGAATCTTCGCCCAGAGCTGATGAGCGCACGGCCATAAAACAATCGCTTTTAAAAAGACTGCGCAGAGTTGCAAACAACTCGGTTCTGATCTTTTCGGGTATTTTATGGCCGCAGATGCAGGCACGCAAATCGCCGGCGGTGCGGGCGATTTTATCGGGCGAAGAACAGTCTATTGCCTTCAGTTTCTTTTTAAATTCGTCTCTGAACGAATCGATGAAATCGTCAAAACAGTGGCGGGTGAGAACCGCAAAAGCAGGTACATCGGCACCGGCTTCGGTCAGTTTGAGAAGATTGCCACCCTTTCCGCCGACCAGCGGCAGCACCTCTGCAAAATTGCGGTTTGCGCAAGAAACTATATACATGGCGGTTTCCTCGTTTTTGTCTTTGATTCAGGTAATAATTGTAACCGACAAACCCACAAACGCCAATATACAAAATCAGCCGGTTTTATCAGGCATTTTCAGGTTTTCACCGGCAAGAAATTTGCGCAGAACGCTTTCAAGAACCTTTGGTTCAACCGGTTTGCAGATCAGGTCATCCATGCCAGCTTCGAGACATTTTTCGAGTTCGCCCTTGATGGCACTGGCTGTAAGGGCGATGATCGGTACATGCACCCCGGCAGTTTCGCTGCGGCGAATCTCGCGGACAGCGGTGTAGCCATCGACTTCAGGCATCTGCAGGTCCATAAAAACCAGGTCCGGATGTTCCTTCGTGAATGCCTCGACTGCCTGTCGACCGCCTTCAGCTTTAATTAATTCAGCTCCCGGAACAATTTTCGCAATCAGTTCACAGGCAATAACCATGTTCATTTCAACATCTTCGACAACCATTATTTTAGGCCGGAGGCTTTGTAAAAAATCGTTCGCAGCTGCTTTTATATCAGCCCGGGATTCGACCGAACTTGAATTCTGCTCAACTATGCGGCAAAGCCAGCTGTAAAGATCATTTGGCCTGACCGGCTTGATCAATTTCGCTTCCACTCCAAGTTCATGGCAGTCAGCAAGAACCTCGGGGTCGTCAATAGAACTGCAAAGAAGAATCACCTGCCGGGCAGACCCATTGTGTACCTGATTCATCCTGATTTTTCTTATGGTCTCGATGCCGTTCTGACCTGGCATCATGTAGTCCATGATAATTGCGTCAAAATGCAGGCCACTGTTGACCATAATCTCGGCCTGAGTACCACCGGCAACCGTCTGCACCGAAATACCCCATTTTTCAAGCATCTCTTTGAGAATAATGCGATTCTGCTCGTTATCATCGACAATCAGAATATTCTGCAGACTCTTGAGACGGTGCGCTTCGAAAGGCTCGCCAGGTTCAAATTCAACCGGAATACTGAAATAAAATAGGCTGCCGGTGCCAGGCCGAGATTCTAACTTAAGTATACCGCCCATTTTTTCAACCAGCAGCCGTGCAATTGTAAGACCCAGTCCGGTTCCGCCAAAACGCCTTGTTGTCGAATTATCGGCCTGAGAAAATTCTTTGAAAATTCTTTCTACTTCTGCGGCTTCAATGCCTATACCCGTATCTCTAACAGAAACAACAAGCAGGCCTCTTCGCCCATCGCCGTTTTCGAGTTCAATTTTAAGCTCGACTTCGCCCCGCTCAGTAAATTTGATGGCATTGCTCAGCAGATTAACCAGAATCTGCCCAAATCGCACCGGATCAAGGTGAAAATATCGCGGAATGCCTGGAGAAATATTCAGCAGCAGCTCGATCTTTTTCTTCTCGGCAGCAAATCTGACAGCAGCGACATTCTGCTCTACCAGCTGCGGCAGATCGGTCTTAACCTTTTCCAGCTCAAGTTTTCCGGCCTCAATTTTGGAAAAATCAAGAATATTGTTAATGATGCCAAGCAGCGAGAGTGCTGCCGTATTGGCATTTCGCGCATAGAGCCCCTGTGAATTTTCGAGTTTTGAACCGAGCAGAAGCTCGGTAAAGCCAATAACCCCATTCAACGGAGTACGCAATTCATGGCTCATATTGGCAAGGAACTGAGATTTGGCGCGATTGGCGGCTTCGGCCCGGTCACGGGCAACAACAAGCTCCCTGGTGCGTTTATTGATAATATATGAAAGAACAAGGTTAACACCGATTAACACGAAGATCAGCGAAAGGCCGAGTATAACCCATTCTCTGAACTGATCGGTTATCGACGCCGGGCGCCCCTGCAAAAATGCTCCCTCGGGCAACAGCGCATCGTTAATCTTGAACTTCTCAAGCATTTTCCAGTCGAATTTTGGCACGGTCACCGGTTCATAACGAACCGGCAACCCGGCAAGAGGTGTACCACCAAAATATTGAATCACTTTCCTGGCAACTGCACTACCCTGTTCGTGGCCGCTGGTAAGAAAACCTCCAACCGGGCCATAACCAAGGCTGAAATCCCATAAGCAGTAAACCGGAACCTGGCTCGCACTGGCGATAAGACTTGCCCCATCGTCAAATTCTAGAAAGCGACCTGCGCGGTCACGAAAAAAGATGCTCCAGATTACTGCACTGCCCGGGCGCAACCGGCTTACTTCTTCAGAAAGTTCGGCAAAGGTAGCATCGGTTAACTGTCTGATTTTTATTTTCTGATATTTTTTTCTGCACCCATCAAGATATGCAGACAGGATTCTACCGGTCTCGGTATTGTCAACGACAAACACTATTTCTGAAAGCTCAGGGTGCAGCCTGCTTATCAGCTCAATATTCCGGTCGATATCAACGACTTCGCTGATACCGGTAAAGTTCGGCAACCCTTCCAAAACCTGAGGATCGAGATAATTCACGCCGCAGAAAAAGACCGGAACTCCAGGAAAAACATCCTTCCCAGACTCACACATATATTCAAAGGCCAGATTATCAGAAACGATCACCGCATCTGGCTGCATGTTGCGGTATTTGTAACTGAGCAGTCCTTCAAGCAGCATTTTGTAGTTTTTATCCCAGCGCCGCTTGCTGTCCATGTATTCGTGAATCAGTTCGACACCCGTCGGCCATGTCTGCATTACCTCACTTATGCCAGCCGAAATATCATCTGTCCATTTAAAGCCCTGATGGTAAGAATGGAGCACTACCACTCTTTTTTCGCTGACCTCAGCTACTGAAGAAATCGGCAAAAAGAACAGCATAGCCAGCCAGAGCAGAGCTAACCGGGTCGGAAAAAGAAAACCCCTCTTTGCAGACATTTTCCCTCGCACAGTGTTCGAATAATTCAGAACAAATCAAAAAGAATCTTTATTATCAACGATATACGAGCAGATAGATCGAAGTGGCAATTGCAGCCGGATAAGCAAGAAGATACAGGGTAACCATACCGCGATACAGTTTTGCAAAAGCCTTGTCAGGCCTGAAAGCATACAGCGCCCCGGCTATTACCACGATCAGAGTGACTGCAGCTGCAGGCCCGAGCAGTCTCAAATCGGCAACGGCGGCAAATTTGCTGACAGCAGCATAATAGAAAGCCAGATAGGCCGCAGCAACATTTACCAGAAGCAACAGAACCGCACCCCAGGGGCGAAGCCGTGCCGAATATGAATCGACACCATCGCGTTCTTCTTCGGCACCAAAGGTTTTGCGGCCGAACTCGAAGACATTGAAAACGAACCAGTTGCCAAGAGCGAACAGCAGAGTCGAACGGTCGGCCTGAGCAGCATCAGAAAAACAGACAACCGTATGAATCAGCAGGCTGATCATCGCCGCTGAAAATGTGTGAGTTATTGCGTAGAGCTCGAGTTGCGGGCGCAGCCAGTCGCCGATAAAAAATTCCATGCGCATCATCAGAGTAAACCAGATAACCATGATGCATGCCGGCAGCATCGGCCATGCCATTATGCCGGAAATGGCCAGTTCAGCAAGCAGACAGACGAGCGTCATTGCCGAGAATTCGTCGACACTGATCAGACCTCTTGCCAGAGGTCTTTCAGGGTTATGTTCCCGGTCAAAATGATAATCTTTGACCTCGTCGAAAAGCCGCATATGCAGAAAAATCAGCCAGACAACAATAAAGCCGGCAGTAAGTCGCTTCCAGCACGGGGGAGCGTGTACCCCTGGTTGATAAGCCATGAAAGCGCTGGCAGCGAAAAAAGCGCTGACCATAAGAGTTATACCGAAAGGTTGGTGCCGCTCTTTTAAAAATTGCCACCAGCGGGAAAAAAAAGCCATACTACCTCCGCAGATATCGGCCGGCGCATTGCCAGCATTGTAATTGTCCGCAGCTCTTCTTCTACTTATGATCAGAATCAGGTTACCATGCAGCAAATCAGCAGACAATAAAATGTTTCCCAGGCTATTAACCAGCCCAAACAGACAAACCACCACGTCATCCCTGCGCAGGCAGGGATCCAGGCTCTAAACGACGAGATTCCCGCCTGTATCCCTCCGGGGTATAAACACGGGAATGACGAAGAACCCTGCAACTCAAATGTGACAATGAACTATAAGCGTAGTATCAAGCGTTTCAGAGACGCAGGCCGCGACGACGGATTTCGGCAATTTTTGCCGGCGAAGGCGTGCGGGTATAGTTTTCTTTTGCTGTCACGTTCGCCATGCCTATGTCACGGCCATGCCTTCTGATTCTTTCGAGGCAATTCAGAAGACATGGGGCTTCGAGCTGACTCGACCTGAAGGGAATTTCGATGTATGAGCGCACACCCTGAGTATCTACTTCGCAGCGCTCAATAATTGCACCGTCATCGATCTTTTCGTTCATCCAGTGAATCGAAAAACCTACTGGCCGCCCTTCTATCCAGGCCCAGAGGTCGCACATTGTACCTCGATTATCTGGCAACAACCCGTGATGAATATTGATACAGCCAATTTTTGGCAGATCGAGAACCGGCTTTTTATAAATATTGCGGGTGCGCATATTCACCATCAGATCAGGCTGCAGACCGCCGATAAACTGAAGGGCAGCCTGACTGTTCACGGTTTTGCAGCTGAACAGTCTGATGCCGCGTTCGCTCAGCAGCTTTATACGCGGGTCGTTAAGGCGCGACTGAACCAGATTGTGCATAAGCGTAAAGCTGAAGCCGGGGGCACCAATGGCAAGCAGACCTAAAATATTTTTCAGCAGCAGCTTTTCGGGTACCTTTATCATGATCACTGCCGCAGGTTCGATGCCGGCCGGCAGTTCTTTCTGGCTGGTAACGTGGTCAATAAGCGACAAATAATTGTCTTTTACGTAAGTTACGTCAGAAGTAACAAAAATAGTCTTCATATCAGGCTTTGACTCCTGGCTTTAGACCACCGGCCCGACCGTAGCGGGCGTGTGCGTCGGTAAATTCATCTGCGGCCATGGCCCCGATGATCGAAATTTCGCCGGCTAGAACCCCGACCGCAAGAATTTCGGCAAACTTCTGGGCATTACCTGGCCCGGCACATTGCATGAGCTCAAGACAGCTTTTCTGGGTCGGAAGTCTGGTGCCACCACCAACTGTACCGACCATGATTCCGGGCAGGGTTACGCTGATCTGCAGGTCGCCATCGACCATCTGCAGATAGGTGATGCCGGCGGCAGATTCGGCAACACAGGCAGGATCCTGGCCGGCAGCAATATAGACGGCAGCGAGAGTGTTGGCGTAATGCGCCTGCACCCCGAAGGCATGTGCCTGAATCGATGTTACCATTGAAAGGTCTGCCAGTCGACACATGCGTTCTGGTGTGGTATGCAGAATCTGTTTAACCAGCGCAGCCGGAATACGACAGGCAGCAACAATCTTCTTGCCGCGGTTACCGGTAAAGTTGATGCTGTTGATTTTCTTGTCGCCCGAAAGATTGGATTCAAGGAACCAGTCTTCGATGCGACCATCATAATTTTTGAGAATATAGTCTACGGCACAGCGGGTCGCAATGGTGGTCATATTCTGCCCAGAGGCATCACCGGTCGAATAGCTGAAGCGCAGAATCAGCTGGCAGCCAATCGGAAAAAGCTCGATCTCTTTCAATTTTCCGTGGCTGGTAGTACTTTCGGCGGCTTTTTTTATTTCTTTAAAGTTGCTGTCGACCCAGCCAGAGAATCTATCCAGCTCGCTCAACGAGGCGAAAACAAAAACCGGCGTTCTGACAACGCTGTCGCTGACGAGTCTTACCTCTGCCCCGCCAGACATGGTGATAATCTGGCAACCTCTGGCGACAGAAGAAACCAGCGCCCCTTCGGTTGTGGCAAGCGGCAGATAGAATTCGCCCTGCGCATATTTACCAAGTACCTTCAGCGGGCCGCAAACACCAACCGGTATCTGGGCAAAGCCGGCAAAACCTTCGATATTGCCCGAAAAATCTTCGGGTTTATCGGGCACCGGTAACCTGAAGTCAGCTTTACCGGTCAATTCTCGAACAAACTGCTGACGCTCTTCAATCGCTGACTTCGAAAAATCAAGCATCGGCGGCAGGCTTTTCTGAACCTTTTCGGGCGATGCCGAAGCAAAAATTTTCTTCACATCAGCACGGCGGGCCAGATAGGCGAATATTTCCGAGAAGGTCTCCACAGGAGTACCGATCAGCTCGCGGAAAGAAACCTCAAACCGGTGCTCAAGTTTGATAAGCAATGCAATTATTCCGAGCGAGTCGAGTTGCATAAAAGCATCGAGCCGAGTGGCAGCACCGATCTTTTCATTTTCCACATTGAGAAAAGCGGCCACTTCGCGACGGAAAAGATCAAAAAGCCTCTCATCGTGTGGTTCCTGATGTTGCCCTTCGGGGTGACCGACCTGTTGGTTTGCCGCCGCTTCAGGATTCAGCATTGCGGCAACTTCGAAACGTTTGATTTTAGCGCTGGCTGAGCGTGGCAGCGGTTTGTCGACGATAAAAATGCGGCGCAGTTTTTCGGCCTCAGGCCAGCTGGCAGTGCGCTGACGAATATCTTCTTCGACAAAGTCACGTACCTTGCCGACACTTTTATCCTTGAAAAATTCGTTGCGGCTGAGCAACGCAAGGGCCGGCACTTCAAGCCCTTCTGCGCAATAGCCGAAAATGACGTATTCTTCGGCATAGGGCAACGTGCCAAGTCGCAACTCAAGCTCGTCAGGGTAAACATTCAGCCCCGAACCAGATATAATTACCTCTTTGGCACGGCCTCTGATGTGAACATTGCCTTCAGCGTCAATCTGCGCCAGGTCACCAGTTTTGAAGTAGTCATCGACAAACATCTCGGCGTCGAGTTCGGGCTTGCCGTAAACCCCTGAAAAAATCGTCGGGGTCGAAATCAGCAGTTCACCCACGCCGTTTACCGGCTGGTCTATTTTAACTTTGACGCCTTCCTGAGGGCGACCGACCGATTCAATCGGGCAGTTCAGGCCGATAAGCACCCCGGCAGCGGTCTCGGTCATGCCAAACCCCTGAAAAGTTCTGATGCCACGCGAAATAAGAAGCTGCATTACCTGTGGACGCGGCGCAGCGCCACCTATAATCATTGTCAGACCTGTGAGCTTAAGTTCAGGCGCCTGCATCAGCCCCATGGCAAGAAGTTCTGACAATCTGGGCACGGCAAGAAGGTAAGTAATGCGGTGCTTCATGAGCAACTGCATTATCTCGGCGGGGTTGAAACTGTTGCAGACCACCATGGTCGAGTGGCAGTCGAGCATCACCAGCCCGGAATCAACCAGAGCAAAAACGTGAGTAAAGGGCAGCAGCGCCAGTATTTTGTCTTCAGGGTGATAACCGGAAATTTTCAGCCCCAGCCGCACCGACTCAACCAGAGCCCGGTGACTCAGCATGATGCCCTTTGGCTTGCCGGTTGTACCAGAGGTGTAGATTATGCCTGCAATATCGCCGGCTTTAATGTCAGCCTCATCGCAGATCACCGCCGAAACGCTGCCGAAGGCAAAAAGATCGAAGTAACGGTCAACGGTTGCAAGAACTTCACAGCCCGACAGCATGAATTCGGCATACCGATTTTCGAAGCGACGCGAAATAAAGATTGCCGCGGGCCGGCAATCTTCGACTATCGCATGAAAACGCTCTACGGCACAATTACCGTCGACCGGAACCGCAATAGCTCCGGCATTGGCAATACCCAGAAAAATCGGCAGCCAGAACAGGTGGTTCTCGCTGACCAGCATTATCCGTTCCCCATGGCCGATACCGGCTTCTCTGATCATGCCGGCAATGTGTTTAACCTCGTCGGCAAGCTGCTGATAAGTCAGTTTTTCGCATTTGCCCCTGGCATCGTCTGAAATAATGGCATCTTTTGAGGCAAATTCGGGGTTCAGAGTGATTTTAAGGGTATCACCAAACATCAGTTGCTCCTCAGTTGGATTAATCTGAGGAAAATTATAACAGATTATCGCGGCCATTTCAGTCGCCGGCCGAATAAATCAGCCGGCAGCTGAATCCACATAAAAAAACTCAGAAATAGGCTTCGAAAGCGAGGGTCAGGCGACGGCCGGGTCGGGTGTAGCCAAGAACCCGCTGTCTCTGTGTGTCGGTAAGGTTAAGCAGCCCGACTTCAAGACTGCATTCTTTAAAAGTCTGCCGTATGAACATCGAGAGATCGTGACTTGCAGGTGCCGACCTGGTGTTTTCGGCGTTTTCCCAGGTTTCACCCCACCAGCGGCTCTGAAGAGCATATCTGGCATTGCCATATTTTCGTTCGAGCATGACACTGGCCTGTCTGTCAGCGACGCCAGGGGCCTGTTTGCCGCTTTTTTCAAGAATGGCCTTGTCCAGCCACGAAAAGTTGCCATAGAGATTGCACCCTGCCAGTTTACAGTCAGAAAAAGCCAACTGATGCGACATGATTTCGGCCCGATCAAGATTTGCGGCCTTGATTCCCCAGGTATAAGCCGGATCGGTGGTTGAAGTTGCGCCAATGAGATCGTTAACCCTGAATCTGGTCAGCCCGGCGGCGATTCTGCCGAAGCCTTTAATCAGGCGCGAAAGGTTGACCGCCGTCGAAGTTGAAAATTCAGCGCCCAATTGCGGGTCTCCGTAGGCAGGGTAATAGCGCTCGTTGAGAGCCGGCATTCTGAATGCCCTGCCCCAGGCCGCAGAAATGTCAAAAGCGGCAAAGCGGTAGCCGAATTCCAGATTGCCGGTATTGACTGCAGAATGGTTCTGCGGGTCATCGTGGCGAAAGACGGCATTTAAAGAGCCTCTATCGCCAATCCCGCCATCCCAGGCAATAATTCCGGCCCTGTCAGTTTCCCGCAGCGAAAGAATGCCGGTATTGACCGCATGCGTTTCGGTTCTCGCCAGCTCTAAAAGACAGTTTCCATGTTTGCCGGCAAAACTTCGACTGATCGCCTGTCTCTGCCTCGCTGTCTCGAAACCGTATTCATTGAACGGGTTACTTTCGTCGATGCCGGAAAAGCCGTTATGAGCAGCAACATGCGTAAGTTTAAACTCACCATTACCTTCTGCTTTTATCACCGCAGCATTGATCTGTGAGCTGATCTTTTTCTGCCTGAAAAAAAGATTGTCGACAGGCAGAGCCGTCACAAAATCAAAACCGTCGAGGTCTGTCAGGCTTTCGTTGTAAGCGCCGCTCAACTGCAGCTGCAGATTTTTGCCTAATTCTGTCTCGACAGCCAGATAGCCAGAATCAGAATTGAAGCCATCGCGTTCACCATTGCCGGTTGCCTGTTCTGCTGCAGAAATGCCAGGGGTTGCGAACTGCCCGACCCTTAGCCCGATTTTGGCAGAGCCAGTCTCCAGGCGTGTTTCTACCGATTCTCCATGGCCGCCATGGCCGTCTGTCCAGAGACGCAGTCGGCCATGATCGGGGAAACGGCTGCTAAGCCGCAGCGTGCCGCCGATACTGTTGCTGCCCCAGATGGTCGCGCGGTTTCCTTCCCAGAATTCGGCCTTATCGAACTGCAGGGTCGAAAAATCGCCAATATCAGGAGTGCCGGTAAAAGGGTCATTGACCGGCATGCCATCTTTGACCACAAGAATCTTGTTGCCAGACAGTCCGCCAGCACTGACGGCCGCCACAGAACCACTGCCACCACTGCTGCGCAGATGCAGACCCATCTGACCATCGAGCGCATCAACA